>JAFNXT010000308.1 GCA_017378975.1 Oscillospiraceae bacterium | reverse complement strand
TTTATGCCAGCAGGGACAATGCGCACAGGGCGGCGGTAACGGTACAGGCGACGATGACGATCTTCCATTCGCTCCAGCCACACAGCTCCAGATGGTGGTGGATGGGCGCCATTTTAAAGAAGCGCTTGCCGTGGGTGATCTTGAAATACCCCACCTGCAAGATCACGGACAGGGTCTCCACGATGTAGACCAGACCAACCAGCACCAGCACCAGAGGCATATCCAGCGCGAAGGCCAGACCGCACACCAGACCGCCAAGGAACAGCGAGCCCGTATCGCCCATGAACACCTTGGCAGGATGCCAGTTATAGAAGAGATAGCCCACCAGACCGCCGATCATGGAAGCCGGGAGCAACGCCATATCCAACCGCCCCATGGCCACAGCCACAGCGGCGAAGAACACCATCACCGGCACGGTGACGGAGCCGCACAGACCATCCACACCGTCGGTCAGGTTCACGGCGTTGACACAGCCCACCATGACGAACATGGCGAAGAAGATGTAAGCGATGGGATGGATGTAGACCGTCACATCCACGAAAGGGATGTAGAGCTGGCTGGTCATGATGCCGGAGCGGTACAGGATGTACAGATAGATCGCCGACACCGCCATCTGCAAAAGTGCCTTCTGCAGGGAGGTCAGACCAAGGTTCCGCTTGAACTTCACCTTGAAGAAGTCATCCAAAAAGCCCACCAGGCCAAAGCAAAGGGCCAGCGCCAGCGTATAGAACACAGACAAGTCCTTCATGGCCGGGATACTGCACAGCAGGCACAGTACGGCAGTGAAGATGAACATGAGGCCACCCATCATGGGAGTGCCGGCCTTCTGGTTATGCCATGTGGGGCCCACCTCACGGATGGACTGTCCTGCTTTCAGAGCCCGCAGGATGGGCAGTAAGAGATAGCCGATGCCGGCGGACAGACCGCAGGCGATCATGGCAGTGATCACGATCCTCGTCATGATGCATCCTCCTTTATTTTTCTTTCAGGAACTGGGCCAGGATCCGCTCCATGCGCATCCCCCGACTACCCTTCACCAGGATCACGTCCCCCTCCCGGGTCAGACGCTCCAGGGCTTCCGCCACTGCGGAGGACTCGGTGTAAGCCATCACCGCCTGGGCCGTCATGCCGCCGGTGATCGCACCGTTGACCATCCGGCTGGCATTGGGACCAAAGGCCAGCAGCATATCCGCCTTCTCAGCGGCGATCCTGCCCACCCGGTAATGCTCCGCCGGAGTGCATACGCCCAGCTCCAGCATATCGCCCAGCACCGCGATGCGCCGGCCGGGCTTCGCCCCCAGCACTGCCAGCGCTGCCGCCATGGACTCCGGACCGGCATTGTAGCAGTCCTTGATGATCGTACGACCACGGGCAGTGAACACTTCCTGACGCCCCGCCATGTTCCGGAACTGGGACAGGGCTTCCTGGATCTTGGCAGGATGCATCCCCAGCTCCACACCTACGCCGATCGCGGCCAGCGCGTCGATCACGTAATGCACCCCCTCCAGCGACAGCTCCACCGGGAAGGTCAGGTCTCCGGCCTTGGCATGGAAGCTCAGCTGTCCCGGTTCCTGGAGGATACTGGTACCAAGGTACTGGCACTCCGGATTCTGGATGCCGAAATAGCCGATGTGAAGATCGTCCCGGCGGTGGAGGTTCCACAGCAGAGAGTCATCACCGTTGAGGATGACCTTGCCCCCCTCCTTCATGCCCTCCAGGATCTCCAGCTTGGCCTGCAGGATCCCCTGCTGGGAGCCCAGATGCTCGATGTGCATGGTGCCGATGTTGGTGATCACCGCCACATCGGGCTTAGCGATGGAAGCCAGATAAGCGATCTCCCGGAAATGGTTCATGCCCATCTCCAGCACCGCCACCTGCGTATCCTCCGGCATGGCCAGCACGGCCATGGGCATACCGATGTCATTGTTATGGTTGGCCGGAGTCTTGCTGATCCGGAAGGACTTGCTCAGCACTGCGGAGATCATCTCCTTGGTGGTGGACTTGCCCACGGAGCCCGTGACGCCCACCACCTTCATACCGATCCTCAGCCGCTCGCCCCGGGCGATATCGCCCAGAGCTTTCCGGGTGTCTTCCACCACGATGGCAGGGACATCCCCCACCTCCCGGCTGCACAGCACCGCCGCCGCGCCCTTCTCCATGGCCATAGACACGAAGTCATGCCCGTCACGCGCTCCGACCAGCGCCACGAACAACTGTCCGGGCTCGATCTTCCGGGAGTCGTTGTTGGCCCCAAGGAAGGTCACATCTTTATATTTAGGATCGATCTTGCCGCCGCACCACAGGGCGGCCTGTTCCAAAGTGATCTTTGCCATATCCTTCGTTACCTCATTTCCGCCAGATGAGCGGCCACTTCCTCCCGCTCGTCCAGATGGTGTTTGACCCCCTGGATCTCCTGATAGGTCTCATGGCCCTTACCGGCCAGTACGATCACATCATCCTTCCGGGCCATATCCATGGCATGCCGGATCGCGGCTCTGCGGTCCGCGATCACTTCATAAGTGCCCATATCAGGCTCCACACCGGTCAGGATGTCTTCGATGATCTTGTTGGGATCCTCGGTCCGGGGATTGTCGGAGGTGATCACCGCCACGTCGGACAGTTCCACACCGATCGCGCCCATGATGGGCCGCTTGATGGGATCCCGATCACCGCCACAGCCAAACACCGCGATCAGCCGTCCCTTGCAGAAGCCCCGGACAGAACGCAGGACATTGTCCAGACCGTCAGGGGTGTGGGCATAATCGATCAGCACAGTGAAATCTTTCCCGGGAGTCGGCACGACCTCCACCCGGCCCTTCACCCCCTGCACGGAGGAGAGCACCTTCGCCGCCTCCGCCATGGGGATCTGCAGGCTCTTGACGATGCCCAGCACCGTCAGCACATTATATACCGTGAACCGTCCGGGGATCGGCACACAGATCTCTACCCGTTCATCATCGCTCACAGCGGTGAACGACACACCGTCAGCGCGCATACAGATATCCTCCGCACGGACATCCGCCACGCCTTTGACACCGGTGGTGATCACAGGACACTCCGCCCGCCGGGCGATCCGGGAGGACCACGCATCGTCCCGGTTCAGCACCGCCCGGTCGCACCGGGCAAACAGTTCCGCCTTGGTGTCGCAGTAAGCCTCCATGGTCTTGTGGAAATCCAGATGATCCTCTGTCAGATTGGTGAAGGCTCCCACCCGGAACCGGACACCGCCCACTCTGTCCAAAGCGATCGCGTGAGAAGAGACCTCCATCACCGCGTACCGGCAACCGGCATCCCGCATCCGGGCAAAGAGCCCCTGAAGCTCAAAGCTCTCCGGAGTAGTCCGCTCCGTGGGG
>JAFNXT010000031.1 GCA_017378975.1 Oscillospiraceae bacterium | reverse complement strand
TTGCCCCGGGCACATGGAGAAGCGTGACCTCATCCAGCTGCTGACCGATGGTAAAGACCGGATTCAGAGAGGTCATGGGCTCCTGGAAGATCATGGCCACCTGCTTTCCACGGATCCGGTGGATCTCGTGGATGGGCATCTTTGCGATATCATAGACCTTCTCTTCTGTCACGCGCTCACCATTGGCATCCAACACAGGACTCCCCTTCTCATCCAGCTTATACTCACTGGACTTGAAGCGTATGGAGCCTTCCACGATTTGACCGGTGGGCCCCTGGATCAGACGCATGACAGACATACTGGTGACAGACTTGCCACATCCAGACTCACCAACGACACCGACCACCGCATTCTTGGGTACATCATAAGATACACCGTTGACTGCTTTGACCACACCCTGCTCCGTGAAGAAATAGGTATGCAGATCATCGATCTCGAGGATGTTCCGGTCATCCCGCATCTGGGAAAGGAACTCGGATTCCGGAGCCTTACGGTGCTTGTAAGCCTCCAGACGCTTCATCTCCTTCGCATTGGCTTTGGCGATGGCACGGATCTCTTTACCGGTGAGATAATTCTTGGTTGATTTTTCTTTTGCCATAGGATCATCTCCTCGCTTTCGGATCCAGAGCGTCACGCAGGCCGTCACCAACGAAGTTGAAGCCCAGCACAGCGATGACGATACACACACCGGCAGGGACCCAGATGGTCGGATAGTTCTGCAGGATGTCCGGGTCGGTGGTGATGATGTTGATCATAGAACCCCATGCGGTATAGGGGGCCTTGATGCCCATATTAAGATAAGACAAAGTGGCCTCATACAAGATCATACTACCAAGGCTCAGACTCATCTGTACGATGAGCTGAGGCATCACGTTGGGCACCAGATGTTTGAAGATCTTGCGGCCGGTAGAATAACCCATAGCCTCGGCAGCCACCATGTACTCCTGCTCACGCAGGCTCAAGATCTGACCTCTGACCAGTCGGGCGATTCCGGGCCAGGAGATCAGGGTCAGGAAGAACATGAGGATGTAGATACGCATCCCCTCTTCGATCAGTTGAAGCTCCACCCAACCGTCCATGGCAGAGGACAGGATCATGAGGATCGGGATACCGGGCAGACACATGAGGATGTCACACACACGCATGATCACGTTGTCAGCAACACCGCCATAATAGCCGGAGATACCACCCATGATCACACCCAAGATGGTCATCAGGATGACCGTCATGAAGCTGACCAGCAAAGATACCCGACCACCATACATCAGACGGGCCAACACATCGTAGCCCTGATCATCTGTACCCAGAGGATGGCTGGCAGAAGGAGCGGAGTAAGCATTATCAGACTCCTGACGCTCCATGGTCTGGCGGATCTCGTATGTGACACCATCCACGGTATAGGTGGCCTTTGACGCGGAATACTCCACCATACCGGACTTATCGATCTCCGTCTCCCCCCACTGGGTGTAGACCACAGGTCCGAGGAAACAGAAAAGGAACAGTCCTACGACCATGACAAGACCGATGATACTCAGCTTCGACCGAAAAAAACGGCGCAGGAGCATCTGGGTCGGAGACATGAGCCGTACGTTTTTATCAAGAGGCGTTTCATTGTCCGCAGTTTTCAGTTCCGCGTCGCGCTTCATTTCAAGCTCGTCCATTTCACGCCTCCTCACTCAAGTTTCACTCTGGGATCCACCAGAGCATACATCAGATCCGCCAGCAGGACGCCGATCACGCTCAGAACGGCAAGGAACATATTGTAGCCCATGATGAACGGGATATCACCGGCGTTCATAGCCTGAAGAGCGATGTTACCGATACCGGGCAGGTCAAAGACCTGCTCAGTAATGATCGCACCGGAAAACAGCGAGGGCAACAGACCGGCCAGAGAAGTGACCAGCGGGATCAGGGTATTACGGAAAGCGTGCTTGTTGATGACCACACGCTCCTTCAGACCCTTGGCCCGGGCAGTACGAATGTAATCGGAATTCATGACCTCCAGCATATTGGTACGGGTCATACGCATCCGGGCACCGATGCTCAGGATGACCACCGTCAGGATCGGGATGAACACATGGCGGCCGTAATCCAGGACCAACTCGAAACCGGAGTGATCCATGGTGGCATCAGTCAGGCCAAGGGGTGGGAACCACCCCAATTCATAGGCCAGCCAGTTCTTCAGGATGTTACCGAAGAAGAACGAAGGAAGAGAGATACCGACCATCACCAGGATCGTGACCACATAGTCCCGAAGGCTGTATTGATGGGTCGCGGCGGTGATACCCAAAGGGATCGCGATCATAAACTCGAAGACCGTGGCGATCAACGCAATGATGAAGGAAGTGCCCATATGCAAGGCGATCTTCTCAGCCACAGGGATACCATACTTGAAGCTGGTACCAAGATCGAAACGGACAAGATCTCCTAACCAGTTGAGATAGCCTTTCAGGATCTCACCGAAGGAAGCGTTCTCCGTCAGACCGTAAGCCTCATACATGGCATCCACCATCTCCTGATTCACGGTCGCACCGGAGGTTTGGACGGAGACCACCTTATTCTTGACGAAGTCGATGGGCATCAATCTCGTCAGGAAATAGATGATGAGGGATACGCCCAGCAGGACAAGAATGGCATATGCCAATCTTTTTACGATATACTTCAGCATAAAGTCACGCCCTTTTATCAGCCGGCAAACTCAAGTTCCCAAATACGATCCAGGGGGGTGGAGTAAGGATTCACATCCTTGGACAGGGTGTCGCTGTTGATCACGTTAGAATTGTAAGCATACAGCACATCACGCTGGTAGACCGGCAGCTCCACGGCCAGATCCAGAACATAGCCCATGGCCTCCTCGTAGAGCTCCGCACGCTCGGCCTGATCATTGGTCTCACGGGCTTCATCGATCAGATCAGACAGCTCATCCAGGATATCCAGCTCCTCAGAGGTACCGCTGGTCTTCAGGTAATTGTAACCCCAAGCCAGCGTGCTGGTAGCAGTGGAATCCTTGTGGTAGACCTGATACATATCAGGATCCAGAGCGGAGGACCAGGCGGCAGCCCAGACTTCCAGAGAACCGGTGGAGATCTTGGTCAAAGCCTGAGTGTCACAGACAACGCTGATCTCCCAGCCCAGATCGTTCAGCAGAGCGGCGGCATCACGGAACACCTTATAGGTGGGGTGATCCTGCAGAGTGGAACCAGCGATGGTGAAGGTGATGCGCAGGCTGCTGTCACCGGCAGACACACCGGCGGCTTCCATGTACTTTTCGATGTTGCTGATGGCGATCTCCTCGTCCCAAATACCCATCTGGGGGTAATCCTTGCCGTTATCGGTAGCAGAGGTACCAGTGGGATAAGCCCAGCTCACCATGGACATGGGCCAGTAGATCTGCTCGGCGGTACCCGCACGGTAGTAGTCCAGAGCCAGAGAGGTGTTCATGGCACACATGATGGCTTTACGCAGGTTCTGATCGTTGACCTTGGAGGCATTGACACCCACATAACCGTAACCCAGCTGATCGGTGGTGATCATCTTGTAGCCCTTGGACTCCATGTCCATCAGCTTGGTGTAGTTATCATTGGTCAGAGAGGGAGAGATGTAGTGGACAGTGCCATTCTCCAGAGCACCGATGGCATTGTTGGAGCTGACCACCTGATAACGGATCTTCTCGATCTTGGGGTTGTTGATGCCCTCGCCGGTGGTCTCAAAGTACTCGTTGGCCTTGAAGTAGACGATATTGTTGGTGTAGAAGCCGTTCTCGGAAGGAGTATCGCTGTTGCTGGAATCGGTGACCTTGTAGGAACCGGCACCCATGGGCAGCTTCACGTTCCGGGGAGACTGGATGATGTTAGACATGAAGCTGAAATCAGCGAACTGGACGCCGAACTGGTCAGACTCGATATCCATGCCGACCTTACTGCCCTCGCCGTAGTAGTGCTGAGGAGCGACAGTCAGAGCGAAGTTCCAGATAGCCTTGGGGTCGATGCCATTGATGGTGATCTGCAGGACATCGTACTCGGAGGTATTGGTGACAGTACCATCCTCGTTATGACCGGAAGCGATGGTGTACTCTGTGCCGTTGACGGAGATGGTGGAACCGGCGGCATCGGTGTGACCCAGAGAAACGATACCGGAGATGTTCTTCACGGCCAGAGTGCCGTCATCGGAAACGTTCTCGTGCAGGATGACTTCCTTGGCCTTGGCGGTGAACTCCGTGGTCAGGGTGCCCGCAGTGGCCCAGTAGCTCAGGATGATGTTCAGCTCACGGGCGATCTTGTCGTTGAAAATGTAGTCCACAGCGGCATCCTTGGTGGTGATGGAAGAGGGGTAAGCAGGAGTCAGCTTCTGGATCTGAGTACGGTCCTTCTTCCCGTCAGCGCCCTCGGCGTACTCCACCTCCACGTAACCCTCAGTGAACATGAAGCAGAAGATCTCATCCTTGAATTCCTCATGGGACTTGTAGGGCTCATCGGTGTAGGATTCCTGTGCGCTGACATAGTCAGTCTCCAGCTCCTCACGGAACAGCTTCAGAGCATAGTCATAGTCAGCCAGCAGATCCTTGTTGGAAACAGCATCGGGATCGTTGGAGATGGCGGATTTGTAGCCGGCGCTGACAGAGTAAGACAGGATAGCATCCTTCATCTCTTCGTAGCTCACCTCGTTGGTAGCAGAAGCCTTCTGCTTGGAGATGAACAGGTTGATCAGCTCATTGATACGTGCTTCCGCGCGGCTGGCGGCCTGAGAAGTGATCAGCGCATCGCTGTCATCGGAAGCAGAACCCACAGTCTGAGTGCGATACTCGGACAGACCCACGATATCAGTGGAGTACAGAGTGGAAGAACCGGTGTACACGGGGTCCAGATACACATAGTAGTTGAACAGCACATCCTCCATGGTCAGAGGATGTCCGTCAGAGAATTTGATACCGTTCTTCAGAACGAAGGTATAGGTAGTGGTATCGTCGTCGTTCTCGACGATATCATAATCCTTGACCGCAACGGCATGATCGTCACCGTAGGCGACCTGGACCTTACCGTTGACGAACTCAGAGGACAGCATACCGATCTGGGTCATAGCCACGATGGTTCCGTCAGGGGCGGAAGTAGAGAAGAAGGGGTTGAACAGGCCGTCCAGCGCATCGGTCATGATGACGAATGCGTCAGGAGCCGCACCGGAGCCATCTCCCTTACAGCCGGTGAACATGGAAGCCATGCCCAGACACATGATGACACAAAGTGCCATCGCAATGATCCTTTTATTCATGTCGACACTCCTTATATTTTATTTCGGTGTTAAATTACGATATCTACATCGACCGAGCCATCGGTCACAGTGATCAGCACCGTTTCAGGCGCATCGCCCACCGCCTGGCAAGTGATGCCGGAATGATCGATGGCATCCTGCGCACCCATAGCACACACCAGACCGATGATGTAATCGCTGTCAGGGGTGAAATAGATGCCGGAATCGATTTGGAGGACACTGTTCGTGATCGTCACATCCTCCACTACCGCCGCCTCAGAGATATGGCCGGCGAACAGACCGAAGTTGGTACCGACCACACGGGAACCGGCTTCGATGGTATAGGTAACGTTATCGAAGGTCACATCCTGGAACCGAGCTTTGTCCGTGACATTGCCAAAGAGACCGGCATAGTTTTTGGAGTTATTGGTCTGCTTTGCTTCGATGTTCCGGAAAACATGGCCGTTGCCTTGGACAGATCCGGTGAAATTACCGTGCATCAACGCGGTGGGCCAGATCTCGTCCGAGAAATCCAGATCCTCGTGGATGATATAGTTACCACTGAGACTGGCATTGTCACGGAACTGCTTGGCGGTATAGATATGGTACCACTCCCCTTCCAGCCAATCCACATAAAGCTTCATGGTGGCATCCGTCACCGTACCGGTGGAGTGATCGATCTGGGCAGTATGGACGACGCTTTCCGTATCCACCACTGCCGTACCTTCCTTATCATAGAAAGCGCCATTGAAGGTGTGGCCCTTCTTCTGAGGGAATTTCTCCATGTCTACGATGCCCTTATCCAGATCCCAGCTGGGGACTTTGATATCGCCCAAGGTTGGATCGTAAGAGATCGTATCAAGGAGTTCATCCGTCCCCAGATCAAAGATCTCGATCTGGAACAGAGGAGCCCAGACTGCATAGAGGGTCATGACAGGTTCGGAAGCGGTGTGCTCCTCCGTTGAGGAGACCTCCAACCGATCCTTTTCAAAGTCCCATTTCTTAGAATAGGTGTACCCTTCCCCATCCTCGACAGGCGTACGCTCTGCGTACCATCCCAGGAGGAAATGGTCGTTTCTCACAGGAGCGAAGCTGTTTCCGCTTCCCCGCTGTGGATCATCCGGCGCGATCAGGGCGATCTGCGCCGTGCCGTCTCCGTCTTTGTCCAAGGTCCCGACGTTGAAGGAATCAACGATCACGGTGACATTGGTAGTAAAGGTGCCGCCATTTGCATCGAATCTCACACTGACGTTGAAATCCTCCGCATCATTGACATCATAAGGTGTCTTGGCACCGGAACAGCCGCTGATAAACAGAAGCGCCCCGAGGAGCAAACAGAGAAATAGTACGGATCTGATCCTGTTTTTCATTCTTCCGCATCATCCTTTACTTGGTCGGTATGGTCAGGGCCGGGATCTCCGGCCCTGACTTCGTTCGTCAGACTTATTTATCCTGCGCTTCTGCTTCCGTGGGTCCCTGTGCATCTTCGGAGCCTACAGCCTTCTTGCGCACGATCTTACCCTTGAAAGCGACAACTGCCACACCGGCGACGCCCAGAGCGATGACCACCCATGCCAGCCAGCCATGATCGGCACGCACATCATCCGATCCCTGAGGCGTAGTCGCCTCGGGCTCGGTGTTGGGAGTCAATGCTTTGATACGCTGCTCGGCAGAAACCAGCACGTCATAGTTAGTGACCAGTGCCTGCTGTTCTTTGGTGGCGATCTTGTCATAGGCCGCCCGGGCCGCTTCCACCTTCGCCTTATCGCTGTAAGCCACACGCTCAGGGATATCATTGATGGCACCGATCGCGCTCAGAGTTACGTCATCCGCACCGGCGGCACCGTCGATGCGAAGATCGAAGTACTGATCGAGGATATAGGTCTCGTAATGAGTACCGTTGACCGGTCTGACCATGGTCAGCTTATCGGTCACATCACCCACATACCCCACGAAGTTGGCACCGTAGAACACATTGGAATACATGCCATCGGTGGCGTTCCACATATAGTAGGGGATCAGACCAGTACCGGTCACGATGACCTGAGTGCCATCGTAGTCGGTGAAGTCGCCGAATTCACCGGTACCGGGGATGTGCTTGAAGGACTCATAGTAAGTAGGATCGAACTCTTCTTCAAAAATCGGGGCGTCATAGCTGGAGAACACCACGGTCTCCAACTGACCACAACCGAAGAAGGCCTTGTGACCGATGGAAGCCACCGTATGAGGCAGGGTCACCATCTGCACATCGGAACCTGCGAAAGCATAGGCCGTGATCCGAATGGTGCCGTCTGCCACATGGACATCCTTCCCATCCTGACCGGCATAAACGATCAGCTCCATGCCATTGACCGTATCGCAGTACAGAGAACCGTCGATCACACGGACCGTATCACTCAGTTCGAAGGTATACTCGGGGATCACCGTATCCACGCCGTTGAAGCTGTGGATCTGATCTCTGCTGAAGGGCTCCAGCAGACACATGGCAAAGGGATCATCACCGATCGTTTTGATCGCCTCACCCAGAGTGACCTTGAAGGAAGTAAACTCAGGCTTCAGGAAAACGAAGTTGCCGATCTCCTCGGCACCGGACAGGTCTGCCTCAGTGATGGACGTATGAGCAAAGGCGTAATCGCCCAGCTTCTTGCAGAACTGCAGGCCATCCACCTTGGAAAGGGCGGAACAATAGGAGAAAGCACCCTCCCCGATCTCACAGCCCTCGGAGGACAATGTCACATCCGACAGGGCCTCACAGTAGACGAAGGCGTATTCACCGATGGTCTTGGCGGAAGACAGGTCCACGCGGACCAGAGCCGCATCCTCGATGAAGGCATTGTCACCGATGGTGTCGATCCCGGAAAGGTCGATATCATCAAGAGCGACACACCCGGCGAAAGCATACGCAGGGATCTCAGTGATCGCGTCACCAAGGATGACCTGTTTCAACTGACGGCAGTAACTAAAAGCGTATTCGCCAATGGAAGCAGTGGAGCTAAGATCCACAGATTCGATCACAGGCGCGTGATAGGTGTAAATGTACTTGCCATCCTTGCTGACAGCAGCAACGGTCATGTTATCATCCAGGCAGACATAGTAGACGTCACCGGAGAAGGCATAATCATGGATCTCGGCAGCCTTGGACAGGTCGATGTTCTTCAGACTGCAGTTGTTATAGAAAGCCATCTCGCCGATCTTAGCGTTGGCGCCCAGAGTGACTGTCTCCAGACTGGCCGCACAGGCGAAGGCATTCTTGCCGATCACCGCATCATCACCGATGGTCAAGCCTGTCAGAGAGGAGCTGAATACATAATAGAAGTACTTCTCTCCGTTATCATTATAGTCCTCCACCTGGAAGGCATGATCCTTATCCGTAGAGAAGGCATAGTCACCGATCTGGACACCATTGCCGATGTGCACGGTATGCAGGGACCGGCATTCACTGAAGATACCTTCGGGCAACACCATACCGTCGGGGATGGTCACAGACTCCACCGCCGTGTGGGAGAACGCGTACTTGCCCAGAGATGCGTCAGTGGTGAATGCGGGCAACTGCGTGATCGCCGTTTCAAAGAAACCGTAATCACCGATCACAGTGAGCTGACCCAGTGTGACAGAGGCGAGAGCACTGGAGGAACCGAAGCCATACTCCCCTACCACAGTCACGTTGGGCAGGACCACAGAGGTGATCTCTGTGTTGTTGGAGAACGCGCCCTTGGCCACAGCGGTCACATCCGCTCCCCCAAGCTGTTCGATACCGAAGGTGCCGGTGAACACAGGAGCCACAGCCACAACAGTCTTACCATCGGCGGAAAGGATATATCCAGCGGCTCCGATCTGATAAGCCTTATTGCCGGACAGGATCTCGAAGGAGTTCACGACGGTATCACGGAAAGCGAAGGAACCGATATCGTTGACATCAGGACCGATCGTGACCTTTTCCAGCGCCTTGCATTCATAGAACATGCCCTCAGGCAGGACAGATCCGTTGACATGGAAGGAAGTCAGGGACGCACAGCCAGTGAATGCATAGGGACCATACTTGACTCTGGAGGACTGGATGGTCATCTCCTTCAGATCCTTACAGCCGGCGAAGGCATACTGGCCGATGGACAGCAGAGCATCGGAGGTGATGACTCCCTCAAGACTCTGGTTACCCGCGAAGGCATAAGCAGAAATGATACATGCAGAGGAAAGGTCGATCGTACCCTGCAGGTCACACTTCTCGAAAGCGTTCTGGTTGATGATCTGCAGTCCATTCTCGCCACTGAAGGTGATCTTCTTCAAAGCGGAGCATCCATAGAAGGCACCGTATTCGATGGCCTCCAGCGTAGAAGGAAGAACGATCTCTTCCAGCGCTGTAAGATTGGCGAAGGCATAAGCATTGATCTTCTCCACACCCTCAGGGATGATGACCTTGGTGATGGTGTTATCACCGATGTACCACATCTTGCTGGTCTCGGCATCGTCGAATTCCAGCTCCTCAGGCGTCTTGAGGATGTACTCATAGTTGGAGAAGGCGAAGTTGCCGATCTCCTTCAGGGACAACCGTTCAGGGATAGAAACGGTACCGCCGTTACCAAAATAGTGCGACAGAGACGCGCCGTTGGTGAGATATGGATCCTTGACCTCTACGGACACAGTCTCGGAATAATATGTAGATCTATCGTTCTGCATCACACGGATGGTGACGGAAGCGAAGCCTTCTGCCTTACCGGTGACCACACCGAACTGATCGATGGTGACGATACTGTCGTTGCTGGACTCAAAGACCACTGTGGTCTCCTTCGGGAAATAAGAGTCCAGCGTATAGTTCAGGCGGACAGACTCGGAAGGATACATCTCCAGAGAATAATTTCCCTCGAAGAAACGGGTATCACCGGTGTCACCCAGGACCTTATCCTTATTTTCGATCTGATAATAGGCCTTCAGAGTATCGTACCCATCCAGCACGAAGGTATCGGCCACAGGCTTATCGTACCTGCGATAACCCTCATCCCCTTCTCCAAGGACCGTGACAGGGAAAGTCAGGCTCTTGTTGGTCTGAGGATCGCGAACGCGGATGGTAGCAGAGCCGGTGCCGGTGGCCACCACCTTATCATTGACGATACGGGCCACGCTGGGTCTGGAGGAAGTGAACTCCAGCAGCTCGCCCCACTGGGTATCAGGATGGACCAGCGGCCGCAGGGAATACACTTCGTTGGGGCTCATGGTCAGGCCTTCTTCCAGACCGTCGAAGTAGAAGTCCACGAAATCATCCGGCAGACCGATCTCAAAGGTGGCGTAATTCAGCGCATAGTCGTAAACGGTCACCACGAAGGAATTGGTGTTCATGGAGTTGGCCTTGATCTCATAAACGTGATCGGTCAACTCAAAGTTGACATAGGTAGTAGAGTTGCGCTCGGAGTAGACCGGTGTCATGAATTGCTCGAAGGACTTCATGACGGCGCTTTCGACTCCCTCCTCATCAGCTTCCTTAGTGACATAACCGATCTGGGAAGCCATAGCGTGGTGGTTGTCAAAGATGGCGACCTTGGCATACAAGCGATTCTTCTTCAGAGTCTTGTCGTACTCGTATGTATACTCAACATCCGTGACCGTGGGGGCCTCGAAGTCAGCCA
Organism: Oscillospiraceae bacterium; assembly: GCA_017378975.1. Taxonomy (GTDB): domain Bacteria; phylum Bacillota; class Clostridia; order Oscillospirales; family Oscillospiraceae; genus Faecousia. Next base: position 3,101 of record JAFNXT010000031.1, on the reverse strand, counting down.
CCAAGGGGAACTCGAAGACGTTACGCTCGTTGGTCTCGAAGCCACCGTCCGCATAGTCCAGATAAGCTTTCAGACGGACGGTATACTCCGTATTGTTCTCCATGTTGTATTCCGCGGAATCGAACTCGATCTCGATGTTGGCAGGATAGATGGAGCCGCCGTCACCATAGGACTTGCGGACATCATCATCCACGGTTTCGAAGATCACCTCACCGGTGGTGTCATCGGTGATAGAGATCTCCACCCGCTCGGCGTTTCGGAGCATGCCTGCCCAGACGAACCGCAGAGAATGGATCGAACCTTCCCTGTTGGAAAGGGCGATGTAATCCTTATTGGCGGAGATGACCATATCCTTGGGATCCTGCAGGAAATAGTAGGAACCCAAATAGCTCACGTAATCCTCCGACACGCCGCCGATGGGACGGGAGGCATAAGCGTCAGGCATGACCTTATCTTCGATGTTGATGGAATCATCCAGCTCGTCGGCGTTGGTCTCGTAATACTCCAGGTCGAAGATGGGAGCCACAGTCCAGTCGCCATAGAAAGCGAGATAAGGAACGTTCAGATCGATCTCGGTACCGGAGGTAGCCTTCAGGGTGATGAAGCCTTCCACGTACATACCGTTCTTGAAAGACTCATCCAGATACTTCTTGTCCGCGTCGGACAGAGTGATCTTCACCGTGACCTTCGCTTCCTTACCGCCATCAACGGTGATGGCAGTGCCCGACTGAGTACCACCGGAAACAGAAACGATCTCCATACCACCGGAAAGGACGTAAGCCTCCTCGGTGACGGTGGTCTCACCGGCATTGGTCTTGGTCTCACTGACACCTTCGGTCAGGACATAAGCCCCCAGATCGTAGCTCAGAGCGGTGGAGCCAAAGTTTTGGACCGCAAAGCTCATCTCATAGATACCGGTCTTACCGGGATCATCCCCCAGCTCCAGCTTGGGCTTGTCCATGGGCTTACCGTCTTTATCGTAGGTAGTGATGTAAGCCGGGGTCTTCAAAGAGCTGAACAGGTTAGCAAGACCCGCACCCTGCTTACGGACCGCATAAGGTAGACCATTGGTGTTCAGAGCGATATCCGCCGTAGACATCATGAGCTTGTTCACCATCTCGTTGACCTTCACGTCATCCTTGGCGATGTCAGGTAAATTCTCCACCACATACTGCCGCAGCAGGATGACCACACCGGCCAGATTGGGGCAAGCCATGGAAGTACCGGAAAGACGGTCATAACCGCCGCCGGTGACGGAAGAAAGGATGTTGCCGCCGTGGGCGGTGATCTCAGGCTTGATGTTCAGACTGGGCGTAGGGCCCCAGGAAGAGAAGTCAGAGATGAACGGACCGGAGGTCTGCTCCTTACTGATCTTCAGCTTCCCGTTACCGGCGGCCACCAGCGCTTCGCCGTCATTCTGAGAAATGGAGCAAACAGCCAGCTTGGCATCGCCCACGCTCATCTTGATATCACCGGAAACATTGTTGTAGATGATGATGCCGGCTGCACCTTGAGCCTCGGCGATCATGGACTTCTCTTCGAAGGTGTTGGAACCACGGCGGACCAGAGCGATCTTCCCCTTCACATCCAGACCGGTGTAGTCAGCGGACCGGCCGACGCCGGGGATCACTACGTAATCCATCTCGATGGAATCCTTATCCCCCAGCAAGGTAGCAACGAAATCCTGCTCGACCGCGGCGCCACTGTTAGCCTCGATGAAGTAGATGATAGACTCACCGTGGAGAAGATAAGGGGTCTCCTTGCCGTTGATAGAAGCAACGGACATGACACCCTTGTAAGTAGAGGGCGAACCTACCGTACCGGTATCAGGATTGGACGTCAGGCCCAGGTTACCATTCGCCTCAGAGCCATAAGCGGAGTTATAGCTGTTGGAAGCGGCAACGATCATGCTGATACCTGCCTCACGGATCTTATCATAGACACCGTTGAGGACCTCTTCATCAGACTCACGGGCAAAACCACAGGAAGTGCCCAATGACATATTGATCACATCCACACCAAGGACCACGCAATCCTCCAGAGCGGAGAGGATCCAGCTTGCACGGGCCGTGTCCATGATATCAGAGAAGATCTTCATGGATACCAACTGCGCATTGGGCGCGACACCGGTGATCACGTCATCCTTACCAGTGATGACGCCGGAAACGTGAGTGCCGTGGTTATTGTGGGTGGAATAGACGTCAGGATCATTATCGGCGTAGTCATAGCCGAAGGGGACCTTCTCGTTGATGTACACATCGTCCACGGTCAAATTGCCGTGGAGCTTGTTGGCCGTGGTCTTGGAAATGACTGCGGCAACGTCATCATAGGTCAACCCCAAATGGTCGGAGGTGAAATTATCGACACTGAACGCGGAATGGTTGGAATCCAGACCGGTGTCAAGCACTGCCACCACCATACCGGAGCCGTCATAAGGAGAACCGGAACTGTTGAAGATACCGGTATCGAACACGTTGACGGTGTTCTCCACCAGCTTCGTCTCAGCCTTCTCGTACTCCTCGCTAACGATGATGCCCTGACCGGACTTCAGCATACCACGGACCGTATCGAAGTCGCCTGCCCGGATCACCAACTCGAAACCGCTGAGCAACGTAGAGTAATCTTCGCCCATAGTGTAGGCGACCTTCTTCTCGTCCAGCAGCTCCAGTACCTGGGATTTTTGCTGACCGATCTTCTCGCGGACAGTCTGTGCGCCTGCGTCGGTGAGTGCATAATCCCGGAAGCTCATAGTCTTATCCGTGGCATCATATGCATCCATCACTGTGGCTTCGTCCACAGTGATGATCACGGAAATTTGCTGATCATCCCGGATACCATCGGGAAGCGCGAACATCACGGAGCTATCCAGATAGTCACGGATGTTCAGGGTCGGGCCATCCTTAAGCTTGTCGATATAAGATGCCTGATGACCGGATACCTTGGGACTGGCCATTGCGAACAGTCCGATCAGCACCGCCAGCACCAAAACACCGACGACGGAGGCCCTGAGGAAGAACGATAGGGATCTCTTTTCCATCTCTAAAACGCCTTTCTATATTGATCCTGTGATTAATACATACCACATGATATTATACCTTAGT
>JAFNXT010000307.1 GCA_017378975.1 Oscillospiraceae bacterium | reverse complement strand
TAGATGTTCTCGAAGTACAGGGTGCGTTCCACCACGGGATCGGGAGTCTCGCCGTCGCTCTCCAGCTGGATGGCGGAGGCATCCGCCACATCATAGATGGACCAGCCGCTGCCGTCGAAGATCTGGCTGTCGCCGGGGATCACCAGATCGCCGGTCTGGCCGCCGTTGCCGGCGTTGTTGAAGATGATGTTGACGAAGTCCTTGGAGACCTCGACCTTCCAGATGGTACCTGCGACATTGGTCATAGCCACGCCGGGCCAGCCGTTGTTGCCGCTACCGTTCCATGCGTAAGCATTGACTGTGCTCCAGTTGGTGGAAGCGTTGTCATAGTACAGGGTGTAGGTGTCGTTCCCGTCAGGCTCAGGATCGGGCTCGGGATCGGGCTCCTCACCGGGGGCCATCCACTTGCTGCCGTCGTAGGTGTAGCCCTCGCCGGGGATCGTCAGGTCACCGGTCTGAGAACCGACACCGTCGTTGAAGATGATGCTGGTGAGCTCGGTGGGCACCTCGATGCTCCACAGACCGTCAGACAGCATCGTCATCAGGTTGCCGGGCCACGCACCGTTGTTGCCATCGTTGTTCCAGGTGTAAGCGTAGACCTCGCTCCAGTTCATGGAGCTGTTGTCGAAGAACACGGTGTAGCTGTTGGCGATGCCATCACCGGTGGCGGTGACGGTGCCGGTCTTCAGATCCAGCACGAAGGTCACATCGCAGGCGGTCTTGATCGGCACGGAGGCGTTGTCACCTGCGGGGCAGGACCAGCCCCAGTCCTCGGTGGCCACCTTGTACTCATAGGTACCGGGCTCCAGATGGACGGTGACGGACCACACGCCGTCGGACACCTCGGTCAGAACGATGTCAGTGCCCCAACTGTTCATGTCGCCGCGGAGGTAGTAGACCACTTCCACCGGCTCAGGCTCCTGACCCAGAGGGTACCAATCGCCGTTGTTGAACACGTACTCGTTGCCGGGGATCACCAGATCGTCGGTCTTGTTGCCCTCACCGTCATTACCGTTGTGGAAGATGACCTTCTCGGCATCCAGCGGGATCTTGACGAAGAACAGATCCTCCTCACCGGCCACGGGAGCCATGGGCTTGTCGGTCCAGCCGACCATACTGTTATTGGCTTCGCTCCAGTAGTAAGCGTAGACCTGATCCCAGTACTCGGTGTTGCGGAAGTAGATATACAGGTTCTGATCCAGATAGGACACCCACTTGTCGCCGGTGAAGTAATCGTTCTTGCCGAAGGTGCCGCCGCCGATGGGGACACCGGCCTCGCCCTTGCTGACGGAGCCGTCGGTGAACTTGATGTACCGGGCGTCGGTGGGCACATCGGTCATGTAGATGTCGCCATCCCCGTTGGCCGCGATCTTCTCCATCTCCACGCCGGGCCATTCGGTCATATCGCCGATGGCATCAGACCAGAAGTAGGCATAGACCTTGGTCCAGTTTTCGGTGTTCTGGAAGTAGATGGGCCGCACGGAAGCGGAAGGCGTGTAGTCGATCCACTTGCCATCCTCGTAGGTGGGCTTGGCGAAGTCGATGGTCAGGTCGGGGGTCTGGTTGCCGTTGCCATCGTGGAAGATCACGGCGTCGACCTCTTCTACAGACACACGGATGTAGTAGTAGTCGGTACCGGGGATGTGGGCCATCTCGGTGCCGGGCCACGCCACGGGCGCTCTGTTGATATCCTTGGCCCAGACGTAGGCATAGGGAGTACCGGAGAAGTAGTTCTTGAAGTAGATCAGCGTGGTGCCGGTCTGGACCTCAAGACCGTTGGGATCGTACCACTTGTCGTCACGGTACGAATAGCCGTCGCCGTGGATCGGCTGGTTGTTGGTCTGCGCTTCGTTACTGCCAACGTTGAAGATGACCTTGTCATACTCCAGAGGCACCTCGAAGACATAACGGGTACCGCCGGCCACCAGCACATCCATGGGCACACCGGGAAATGCGGCGATCTCGCCCACGCCATCCTTCCAGGCGTAGATATAGACCTTCTCCCAGCCCTGGGTGTTCTCGAAGTAGACGGTATTGGTGGTGGGGATCTCCTCTTCCTCTTCCTCGATGCCGTAGAGCTCCCAATGGGACTTATGCTCTGCCGAATCGTAGTAGCACATGAAGTGATCACCGGGGATGGTCAGGTCAGGGGTCTGACCGCCGGCCTTGTTGGTGAAGATCACCTTGGTAGCGTCGGAGGGCACGGTGTAGTAGAACACACCGGGCACGTCCTTGAGCTGGCCGTTCTCGTCCTCCTCCTGATACTGGAACATCTCGACGCCGGGCCAATCCACCATCATGGTGTTGGACTCGGACCAGTAGTACAGGCTCACGTCCTGCCAACCGGCGGCGTTGATGTCGAAGAACAGGGTGCGCTCGCCCAGATTCACAGGCTCACGGAAGTAGCTGAGCACCAGGCCGCCGTCACCGTTGTCCATCAGGTTCAGGGTGACCTCGATGCCGCCGGGCACGTGGAGCTTGTTCTTGGACCACTCCATCTCGGTGTTGTACTGGCCCACGTTGAACAGATCGGCGGAGGTAGCCGCGTCACCGGGATAGCCGTTGGTCCAGTACTGGTTGCCGGCGTTGTCCATGACCATGACATAGCTGTCCTGATCGAAGGTAGCCACCAGCCTGCCGTCCACGAACTCGAACTCACGGGTCTCGTACTGGTCGGCACCGTTGATGTAACCGATCAGATAATAGGTGGCTTCCACCACGTTACAGACGGTACAGGTACCGTTCTCATAGGAGTGGCTGACCTTGTTGCCGCAGTAAGAGCAGTAGCCGTTGGGGGTATGATGCGCGTGCTTACAGATCACATTGGCGCTGGTGAACTCCGTGATCACAGGCAGGCGCTTGACGGGCTCGCCGTCCTTCACATACCCGCCCTCCGCGTTCTTGATGGCGTTGAAGATCTCCACCACGAAGGAAGCGGAATCGAAGGAGTTGGTACGGCTCACGATCTCGAAGCCGGTACCGGCGAAGCCGAAGGAGCCCACGGCGTTGCGGTCGCTGATGTGGACCGTGGTCAGGGACTGGCCGCTGACCTGACCGTTGGCAGAGCTCTGATAGGTGATGTCCTGACCGTAGGGAGTGTTCTGATCCACGCCCTGAGTCAGCTCACCGGAGCCCTCACCGTGGTGGACGAACTTGCCCGCGGTCTTATCGTTCATATCCAGAACGTCATCGCTGTAGCTCACATCCATGAAGTCATCCTCGTAGTACACCACGGTGGCGGGGAGGATGGTGAGCTTCTTGTACATCTGGACCTCGGAGCCGATGTCGATGAAGCCCTTGTCGGAGGAAGTAGCATTGGTGCCCAGCAGGGGGTTGTAATGGTCCAGGCCGTTGCCATAGGTAGCGGACTTGTAATGGACGGTCAGACCCATCCACAGATCGTACTCCGCGTCCATGATCTTCTCAGGCACGAACCACACACGCTTATCCATGATGTAGCGGCCGTTGCTGTAACGGATGGGGGAGCCCTGCTCCTGGATGTCGGAGCTGAAGTACAGCTTGCCGTCCTCCAGCTGCACGTAGAGCCGGCCCTCCGCGTCAGTCTTCAGATCCTCAGCGGTGAAGCTGATGCGGTTGACATTGTTCAGGGACTTGGTCTCGGAGGACCACTCACTCAGGTAGCTGGGCTCCTGCGTGGTGATGCCCATGAACTTGATGGAGGTGGAAGCGTGAGCGCCCAACAGTTCATCGGTACGGAACAGCGCACCGTCGGCGTTCAGATCCTCGGTCTTCAGACCGAAGTCCAGAACGTAGGTCTTGTCCTTGGTGGCGGTCACATAGAAGGACACAGGCACCGTAGCGGAGTAGCTGGTCTTGGAGCTACTGACCTTCACATAGAACATGTGCATACCGGGAGAGGTGTAGTTGACCTCCAGCGTCTTGTTGGTGACGTTCCACTCCACCGCGTCATACTCCACGGCAGGCAGAGCGATGTTGCCGGTCTGGGCATTGATCGTATTGCCGGTACCGTTGCTGAAGATGACGTACTGGGCGTCCGCCGGGATCTCGGCGCGATAGATGTCCTTGCCGTCGCCGGCCTTGACCGTATCCAGCTTGGTCATGGGGATACCGGGCCAGGTGATCATCCGGCTGTTGGCATCGGACCAGTAGTAGATGTAGGTGGTGGTCCAGTTATGGATCTGCTTATAGAAGATCTCATGGTTACCGGCCGCCGCGCCCTTGCTGTATTCGCTGGGCATGGTGACCCACTTGCCATCCAGATACCAGTTGTCGGTGATCTCTATCTCACCGCCGTCGCGGTTGACGATCTCCACGCTGACGGAGCTGTAATCGCCATCCTTGAACACATCGTTCAGGGCCTTCAGGCTCACATTGTCGTTGTAGAGGGTGTTGTCCTCATCGGTGGAGGCCAGATAGGTGTCGGTCCAGAACCGGTCGATGTCCAGGTTGACCATGTGACCGGCCCACTGATAGTACATGGGCTCACCGGGGGTGTACACACGGTGCTCATCGCTGTCCGTCAGCTCGTCGGTGGCGTTCATACTCTTGTAAGCAGAGGAACGGACCACGTTGTCGAAGACCTTGGCATCCTGCTCCTCCTCGGAGAGGGTGTACCACATACCGGACACGGTGACGGTGGCGTTCTTCCACAGACCGGAGCCCCAGTACAGGGCGTTCTTACCGGCGGGGATGCCCTCGCCTTCCACGGTCTGGCCCTTGGGATCCTGCAGATCCGTCAGGAAGGCCATCAGCTCTTCCTGCGTATCCACCTTGATGGTGATGGTGTCTATGGCACGACCGGCCTCGTAGTCGGCCTGACTGGCGTAACCGTCGACGGTGATGGTCAGGTCCCTGGGCTCCAGGATGCCGCCGTTGGCGTCGCAGACCCGGACGCCCTTCACAACGATCCGGTTGTTGGCACCCACGACCAGGGGGTACTCACCGTCGGCATTCACCTTGGGGGTCACCACGGTGGTGCCGGAACCGACCCGGACCAGGGCGTTCTGGTCCTTATAAAGCTCGGTACTGTTGTACTGGTAGATCGACAGCTTACGGGCATTGGGACTGGGCGCGACCTCCAGATATTCCACGACCTTCCCGTCCGCACCGATGAAGTTGCCGTCCACGGTGACACGGTAACGCTTGCCCTCCAGCTCCACGATACCGTTCAGACCGGTGACATCCACCGTAGTGCCGCTTTCGGCGGTGAAGGTGGTGACGGTGGGCTTACCGAAGATCTGCAGACCGGCGGTGTTGGACAGGTCCACACCGATGTTCATATCCTGGAAGGACAGGCGGTACAGCTTGGTGTTGGCATCGTTGCCGTTGGTCAGGGCGAAGCTGTAGTTGACGGGCTTGGTGTCGTCGATCATGGCACCGTACTCCAGCTCCTTCAGCTCACCGTTGGCATCCACGCCCTGATAGGCGGTCTTGTCGGTGATCATGTCGGGACGGGTCATGTCGATGTTGGTGGCGATACGCATGTTGGCGCCCCAACCGTGACGCTCCATGTAGTAGAAGTCGATGGAGTAGGTCTGGCCGTCCACCAGATTCAGGCGGTTCAGACGGACCAGATCGTTGTAACCGTACTTCACGTTACTGACGGTCATGGTCTTGCCGTTGGTGGCAGTGATGCCCTTCTTGTCAGACAGCAGCTTGATGAAGACATCTTCGGACATACCGGGGTTGTAGCCAGAGATCTTGTTCAGCACGGTACGGGCCACATCCACGTAGTCGTTCATGTTGAAGCCCACCTTGGTGATGGAGTGGGCACCGCCGATGTCCAGCACCAGCTCGCCATTGATGAACATGTAGACGTCGTCATCGCCTTCAAAGTCGAAGAACAGATCCTTGTCGTAGTTGTAGACGAATTCACCGTTGGCGGACATGACGAAGTTGTAGTTCCGCAGGGCGTAGGTGGCACCGTGGCCGTTGACGGTGGTGGCCATATCGTCACGGACGTAGGGGGTGTAGCTGTAGCGGTACTCCTCGTCCATGGTCTCGCCGTCATCGTTGATCGGCAGGAAGGGCTTCATGGTGGTCCAGTAGCCCTCGCCGTTGGAGGTCTGCTGATAGCAGATCTTATGCTTATCATCGGCGGCGGTCTGATAGATCAGCTTGTTCTCTTCATCATAGGCCGTGCCGGGGTTACCCGTCGCATCCGTGAAGCCGGCATCGAAAACGTAAGCCTGCTTGTTCTCGCCGCTGACGATGGCACTGGCCATCACCAGATACTGATAATCGTTCTCGGTCTGATTGTAGGAATCGGGAACGAAGGTGTTGTGCAGCAGATAGTAGGCCGCGTCGTAGAAGGTCTTGATGTTCTGCTCACACTTCAGGTAAGGACCGATCAGGCCGTTCCTGTCGCCCTGCACGTTCCGGGTCAGGGTATCCTCATAGCTGCCCAGCTTGGCCTTGTTGGGCTGATACTGGGCGTCCTTGGCAGTCTTGGCGTTCAGGTTGGAGTCGGTGAACACGATGCCCAGCCGCTCACGCAGGGCGGAGGCCAGATCTCTCTTGTCCAGCTGGCCGTTGCCGTTGCGGTCTTCCTTCACGTCCAGATGGCCGTCGCCGTCGATGTCCTCGTCATACAGGTCCAGGCGGCCGTCGCCGTCGATGTCCTCGCCCAGGTCCAGCACGCCGTTGCCGTTGACGTCCTCGTCATACAGGTCCAGGCGGCCGTCGCCGTCGATATCCTCGGCCAGATCCAGCTGGCCGTTGCCGTTGAAGTCCTCGCTGTCCAGACGGCCGTTGCCGTTGAGGTCCTCACCGGGATCGAGGATGCCGTTGCGGTTGGTGTCCTCATTGTAGACATCCAGACGGCCGTTGCCGTTGAGGTCCTCATCCACGTCCAGCTTGCCGTCACCGTCCAGGTCCTCGCCGGGATCCAGCAGGCCGTTGTTGTTCTTGTCTTCCCAGACGTCCAGGTGGCCGTCGTAATCCACGTCCTCGCCCACGTCCAGCTTACCGTCGCCGTCCTTGTCTTCACCGGGATCGATCAGACCGTTGTAGTTCAGGTCCTCCCAGGCATCCATATGGCCGTCGCCGTCCAGGTCCTCGGAGTAGTCCAGGATGCCGTTGCCGTTACGGTCCTCGGCCACGTCCAGATGGCCGTCGCCGTCGAGGTCCTCGGAGTTGTCCAGAACGCCGTTGCCGTTCTTGTCTTCGTTCACGTCCAGATGGCCGTCGTTGTCCAGGTCCTCGTTGACCTCGTCCAGCTTGCCATCGCCGTCCACGTCTTCCCAGAACTGGGCGGAGGCAGTGCCCTTGACGAAGGTGTAGTTGTAGCCATTGTAGTCCCGGTAGGGGATCACCAGCGTATCTCTGAGCATGGTGGCGATGTAGTGGACGGTGTCCTCCTTATAATTCATCACCGTATGCTCCTGCCCGTCGGTACCCTCATACCGGACCAGAGCGGACTGCAGCAGACCGGCCGTCATGACGCCCTGACCCTTCATGGTATTGTACAGGGTGTAGCCCAGATCCAGGTCGGACATATCGAACTTGGAGTCGGCAGCGTTACTATAGGTGTTCAGCAGGATGATGTCATCGGGAGCGCGATACTCCAGAGAGTTGCCCCAGTGGTCCTTCTGGCTGGGCGCGTTGTTCCGGTAGCTGTCGGTCGTACTGCTGGCGTAGTAGGGCTTACCGATCTGATAGCTGTAGTAGCCGTTGGCCCAGGTGTTGGTACCGCCCGCCGTGTAGTTGGTATCGTACCAACCGCCGCCCTTGGAGGCGTACAGCAAGGTGAAGGCCTGGTTGGAGCCCATGTTCCACATCTTGGCGCCCTTGCCGCTGGGGACCGTGCGCTTGAGCGTCGAGACGACGCTGTCACCGCTGGTGCTCTTGAAGCCGTTCAGATAATTGGTGGCCGCCGTCTCGAAATTCGCGGCGGTAGTGGCAGAATTGGAGAAATTGATATACGCCAGATCCATACTCTGGGAGGCGGAAACGAAGCCGGGGAAGTTGATGCCGATCTTGTTGATCGTATCCACCCGATTGGTGATCGTATAGCCAAACTTGGTGTTCAGCCATCTCAGATCATAGGTGAAGGCCACCCACTTGTTGCCATCCTGCACGGGGATGCTCACATTGGGGGAGACGCTTCCCTTACCGGCGGAATAACCGTACACGGTATCCTCCACGTACAGACCCATCCAGGGCGTGGAGTTACCATGGATCCGGTACACGAAGGTCACATACCGCACGTTGTTGAGGTTGACCATGGAGCTATTGGTCCACAGGGTGCCGGAATCATACACTTCATCCGGGCATGCCACATTGATGTACTTGTGACCGTTGGTGGTCCGCTCGGACACGATCATATCGGATCTGTTGGACCAGGCCTTGACGGCGGAATTGCCACCGTTGAGACCGCCGGTCACGAAGTTCATGCTCTGGGTGCCGGAGGTCAGGGTGGGAGCCGGCGCGCTGGAGGTGGCATCCTTGCCGGTGACGTCATGGGTCATGGTGATCTTGCTGCCCATGTACTCGCCGGGGTCCCGGTCGAACATGACGCACTTCTCACCGAAATACTCCGCCAGATCCTCAGAGGGGAAGTAGGCGATATGGGAGATGTCCATGGCCTCGCCATCGCCGCTCAGAGGCAGACCGAGGCCAACACCGGCGATCCGGGCATCGCTGGAGATGCTGGACCAGTCCTTGGCGACACCGTCGATATCAGCGGTAACGCTCTGCATGTCCAGGATCACGTAGGTCCACTCGGAAGAAGCGGGCACGGACAGAGCCTTGGAGGCGTACACATCGCCCTTGGAGATGTCGAAGCTGGAGGAATATCCGCTGCCGGACACGGACCAATAGGCCTTGAAGTTATCAGGCTCATACACGTCATTGGTCCGGTACACCATCACAAGATAGCACATATCGGCCTTCTTGTAGTACTTGGTGTCGTCCTTGGCGAAGTTGGAGATCCAGCCATAGGCCTTGGTCTGGGAGCCCACGTTGCCGTCGTACTCCAGATGCAGATGCATCGGTGTCTTGTTCTTCTCCGGCTGGCCGATGGAGCGGGTCACCTCCGCGGCGCCCTCCGTGCTGCCGTCCAGATTATTGGCATAGGCGTCCTCGTTGCCCCAGTTCAGGAAGGCGTACTTCCCGGTGGCGGCGGAAGTGGTCACATTATAATAACCGTTGATGGACGTATAATCCACGCCCACGATACCGTCGCCGGAGATCATAGGCATGGCAAGGCCGCCGCCGTAAGCGCCGCCGCCCCACTCATATATGTCCTCATCGCCGGCATAGGAATACTCGAAGAGCATGCCGTCGTTCAGATAGTCATAGACCTTGATGGGCCAGCGGATGGTGTCGGTGGTATCCAGAGATCCCTCCGCCAGACCCATGTCGCTCTTATCCGATTTGGTATCGCCCACCACAGCGGCCGCAAGGACACTGGTGGGGATGTAGGACATGACCATGGTCAGGACCAGCAGTATGGCGAGGAGCCGACTGCCGAAACCAAGCTTTTTCATGTGTTCATTCTCCTTTCGTTCGTTGCCGTAACAGTACCGCCGGAGCGGCACAAGGATATACTATATATAATGTATCATCCGCTCTCCTGGAAACTCAGGCGGACGATCCGGGAGTCTGGGCCGAAGTGACTGGACCGCCGGGTGACGGTCTGACCGGGGGCCAACTCTCCGAATTCCAGCAGATAGCTGATACCGCCGAAGTAGTTGCCGTCCCCATGGACCGTTTTATAGTAGGTGCAGACGTTTTTCAATGTCACGTCCGACCGGTTGGTCACCGTCAGGCTGTTGCCTTCCGTTTCCACCGAAAGCTTGTCGGAGGAATACACCGCGTCCTCCCGGAAGAAATAGTCTTCGCAGTCCGTGGCCACGAACCGCTCCTCCGGTGTCAGGGTCAGGCCCTCCTGCTCCAGCACCCACACCGTGCCGCCCGGCGGCAGGCCGGTGACCCGGAAGGTGCCTTGCTGGCTGCCCACCCAAGCCCTGATCACGGCATAGTCCAAAAACTTGTCGGAGCTGTTGTGGACCCGCATGGCGGCCACGTTCTCCACGTTCCGGCCGGAGCCGTCCTCCGGGAAGGGCCCGGAATACCGGCTGTACTCCATACAGACCAGTCCGCCGAAGCTCTGGACCTGAGGATCCTCCCCTCCGGGCCCGGTGCCGACGCACCCGGCCAGGAACAGGAGCCCGGCCAGCACGAGGCTCAGCCAACGTATTCTGTTGTTGCGCCTCACGGCCTCACCTCCCGTCAAAACCACAAGATCAGAAACCTGTCCCATGGTACAATACTGGTTATACAGCCTAATTATAGCACCCCATCAGAGTGCCGTCAATGACTTTTTGTTCATGATCGATCTAAATTTTGGAAAAATAAAATTCAAAAAAGGGTTGCATTCCAAATGTTTGTACAGTATAATCAAAGCTGAAGTATGATCGTCTGTCCATAGGCACTCGTTGCCACCATGGATCCAGGAGGAGCTTATGCACGTCACGCCCGGATTCGTCGTCCGCAAGATCGCCGGCGAGACCATCGCGATCCCCGCCGGTGCCGCCGCCCGGGAGCTTTCCGGCCTTTTGGCCCTCAACGGTAGCGGAGAATTCCTCTTCGGCCTCCTTCAGACCGAGCAGACCGAAGACAGTCTGGTCCAGGCCATGTTGGATACCTACGAGATCGATCCCGACACCGCCCGCGTTGACGTGGTGGAGTTTTTGGGCATCCTCCGGGACAACGGCATCCTGGTGGAAGCTTGACCCTTTACCTGATGTGGAAAGAAGGTTGAACATACATGAAAAAGTTATATGAGAAGCCCATGGTAGCCGTGGATCGCTACGAGCTGAGCCAGGCCATCGCCGGCTGTGGCTCGATCAAGATCGGCCTTGAGAACAGTGCCTGCTTCCTGAAGGACCCCGACGCCCCTGCCATCTCCAAGGCCTACGCCGCCAACGGCTGGTTCACCGCCAACGGTCAGTGTGCCATCAAGACCGTGTCCGGTGTCACCTACGACGGTCTGTGCTACCATACGCAGGTCAACGGTGTGCTCACCTCCTGATATGGTCCGGGATACCTTCTGTCTACGATTCTCCGGGATCACAGTCCGCTTCGATCTGCCCACGCAGATCACTGTCCCTCAGAATTTCCTCCCCTTCCTGTGTCCCGATACCGACACGCCGGACGACCGCTACACCGTGGAACTGCTCCACGCCCCCCTGCGTCCCTCCGGTCCCCGGGTCCTGACGCTGGACGAAACTGATATATATGAAACTGACAAAGGCTGGCTGCACATCCACCCCGTCCTCGGTGACGGCGAAGGGTGTCAGGTAGCCTGTCTTTTCTGCCCTGACGGCTGTCATACCGTCTATTACCCCGCCTCCAAATGGGCGTATTACTCCGAAGTCTGGAACTGCTCCCACCTGATCCAGGGCGAACAGCTCCTGGCCCGGCACGATGCCATGCTGCTGCACAGCTCTCTGGTGCTGTGTCAGGGCAAGACCCTGCTGTTCTCCGGCCCCTCGGGAGCAGGCAAATCCACCCACGCCGCCCTGTGGGAGGCGCATACCGATGCCCGTGTCCTCAACGGCGACCGCACCGTGATCCAGCGCCGGTCCGACGGCACCTTCTGGGGCGGCGGCTCCATCTGGAGCGGTACCTCCGGCATCTTCAGCCCGGAGCAGGCCCCCATCGCCGCCATCTTCCTTGTGGAGAAGTCCCCGGAGAACCGGGTGGAGCGGTTGGGTGCCAACGCCTTCCCGCCCCTGTATACCCAGACCATCCTCCGGAGCTGGGACTCCCGGTTCATGGAGAAGATCTTGGACCTGTTCTCCCAGCTTTTGGACCAGATCCCCGTCTACCGCCTCTACTGCCGCCCGGACCGGGAAGCCGTGGAGCTGGTGGCTAAGACCGTATTTGGAAAGGAGGCCCCCCTGTGAAGACCTGTGCCGACATCAAACGTGCCCTGAATCTGAAATGCGCCAGCCTTGGGATCCCCTCCAGCGGCATCTTCGAGCTGACCCCCCGGTGTAATCTCCGGTGCAAAATGTGCTACGTCCGGCTGGACCCCTGTCAAATGGCCCCTCTGGGTCGGGAACGGACCAAGGAAGAGTGGCTGGACATGGCCCGGCAGTGCCGGGACGCGGGCATGGCGTTCCTGCTCCTGACCGGCGGCGAGCCCACGATCCGTCCCGACTTCCCGGAGCTCTTCGAGGAGATCTCCCAAATGGGCATCTCCATCGCCGTCAACACCAACGGCACCCATCTGACGGCCCAAGTCCGTGAGGTCTGGCACCGTTCTCCCCCCTCTCAGGTGAACATCACCCTCTACGGCACCTGCCGGGAGGACTACGAAGCCCTCTGCGGCAACGGTGACGCCTTCGACCGGGTAGAAGAGGCCCTGACATGGTTGAAAATGGAAGGCATCCTCGTCCACCTGAACACCACCATCGTCCCCACCAACTATCCTGAATGGCAGTCCATCGAAGCCTTCGCCCTGTCCCACGGGCTGGAGCTTCGGATGACCACCTACTGCTTCCCCCCCACCCGTCGGGATGACAGCACCTTCGAGCGTCTGACGCCGGAGCAGGCCGGTCAGCTCATCGTGCAGGACTGCCACTATCAGGAGGGCGACATCTCCATCCTCGCCAAAGCACAGGATCTGGACCGGAAGCCCCTGCCCCGAAGCTGTGAGCTGGACAACGGCGAGCCCATGCAGTGCCTCGCCGGCCGGAGCCAGTTCTGGATCACATGGAACGGCACCATGACCCCCTGCGCCATGCTGACCCAGCCCACAGTCCGCCCCTTCGAGGACGGCTTCCTCCCCGCATGGGAACAGCTCAAAGCCCTCTGCGCCCCGATCCGGCTTTGCCCCGACTGCGCCGACTGCCCGGAGCAAGCCTCCTGCATGAACTGCGCCGCCGTCACCTTCTCCGAGACCGGCCGCTTCGACGGCAAGCCGGAGTATATGTGTAAGCTCAACAAAGCCTACCGTGAAGCCCTGCTGGAACTGGCGGAGGAACTCAAAGCACATACGGGAAACTAGATACGAGATAGTCGTATCCTGATACGTCATACCGCAGGGCGGCGGACCTGCCC
>JAFNXT010000306.1 GCA_017378975.1 Oscillospiraceae bacterium | reverse complement strand
GCTTCCATCGCCACCACCACCTCCGACTACGACCGTGAGAAGCTCCAGGAGCGTCTGGCCAAGCTGTCCGGCGGCGTTGCCGTGATCAAGGTGGGTGCCCAGACCGAGGTGGCCATGAAGGAGCAGAAGCTCAGAGTGGAAGACGCTCTGAACGCCGCCCGTGCCGCCGTGGAGGAAGGCATCGTGGCCGGTGGCGGCACCGCGCAGGTGGATGCCATCGCCGCCGTGGAAGCGCTGATCGCCACCCTGCACGGTGACGAGAAGACCGGCGCCCGGATCATCGCCGCCGCTCTGCAGGCTCCCATCCGCCAGATCGCCCAGAACGCCGGTGTGGATGGCTCCGTGGTCTTCGAGAAGATCCGTTCCTCCGAAGTTGGCTTCGGCTACAACGCCTACACCGAGGAGTACGTGGACATGATCTCCAGCGGTATCGTGGATCCCACCAAGGTGACCCGTTCCTCTCTGGAGAATGCCGCTTCCATCGCCTCCTGCGTCCTGACCACCGAATCTCTGGTGGTGGACAAGCCCGACCCCGCCGCCGACGCAGCCGCCGCTGCCGCCGCCGCGCAGGGTGGGATGTACTAAAAACAGACGGGCGCGTTGCAAAACCAACGGTTTCGCAACGCGCCCTCGATATCGCTCCCTTGCGGGAGCGTCGATATACGCCTTCGGCGTTCGATATGTGCTGAGGCACTCGATATGCCCTGCGGGGCGAGAAGGAGCGATATCATATCGAGTCCTCGCCAGAGGACATATCGAATTTCCGCAGGAAATATATCGATTTCGCATAGCGAAAATATCGACATGACGGATATCGTCGTCTCAACGACACGAGGGACTGTTGCAAACGTTCATTTTGCAACAGTCCCTTTTTTATACTTTTTTCTTTTTCCGAACGAACAGGAGCCCAAGGAAGACCGGGATCGTGATCGGGACGCTGAAGAGGTAGCGCCACTGGTAAGCCACCGGGGTGGAGATCATCAGGGTCAACCAGCATCCCAGAGAGGGAGCCGCCAACAGGATCATCCGCCAGTCGTAGCGGCGGAGCAGTTGGGTCACCAGCAACAGGTAGATCCAGAAGAAAGCACCCGCTCCCAGCGGGGTCAGGGTCATCTGGCCGACGGTCTCACAGAAGCTCTGCAGTCCCGGAGGCAGGACATCCTTGATGCCCACCTCGTTCTCCCGGATCCAGTCGTCGAAGGCCTGGACGTAGAGGGTGGTGTACTTCACATTGATATCGCTGCCATCCAGCGACCAGAAGCCGTAGGTGTTCTTTAGGTAAGCCTCCCAGTAGAGTCCCGGATTTTTCAGACCCAGCCGGAGCCAGACCTTCAGGAACTCTACCTTGTTTTCATTGAGGAAGTCGTTGTTGATGGGCGCGCCGTTCCATTTCAGCCGGTCGGCGGTGTAAGGATCGTATTTTTCCCGGATAAAGTCCACCGACAGCACCTGATCGATGAACTCCAGGTCCTCAGGCTCGATCTGATCACCATAGGTCACCACGGCCGCCACCTGCTGCAGAGGGATGCCAACGGTCTCCTTGAAGAGGTGGGTCACATCCAGATAGGTCTCGAAGGCGGAGCTACCCACCATGACCAGAGCCAGCGCCGCCGCCAGCATGGCGATCTGCTTCCACTGCCGCAGGGCAGTGATCAGCATGACGGCAAGGATGAAGGCGGTGACATAGATGCCGTTGTTACGCAAAAGAGCGTAGATGATCAGGACGATACAGGTGTTCTGATACCGCTTGGTCTGCAGGCACTCCCCCTTGGTCTGCCAGTATTCATAGAGCACCGGGACCCAGACCGTCAGCAGGAGGGAAAAGGGGATGTCCTTGAACAGGGTCACCATATACAGCCCCAGGATCGGGTAGAAGGCATAGAAGGCCACGGCTAGGAGCCAGACCACAGGGTGGGTCCCCTTGTCCTTCAGCCACAGGAGCAGATAGGTATAGACGCCGGAGGTCAGCAGGATCTGGATCACACTGCACAGCACCAGTGCCAGCTCATAGCCGCCACCCAGGGCCAGTACCACCTTCACCAAAAGCCGGACGCCAGAGCAGTAGAACCAGGGATGCTGGTTCGACATCTGGGTGATCGGTCGGGAGACGATCGCCAGAGTGTCGTACATACCGGTACCGGGATAATAGACCAGCAGGTTCCATACGCCCACCGCAGTGAACAGAGCGAACAGACACAGGCCCAGCTTCCGCCCGGAGAGGGGAATCTTGAACCGGGGTCTGCGACGGCAGGCATGATCGATCAGGATCTCCAGCCCCAGCCAGACCGCAAGGAACCCCAGCACGCCCACAACGAACAGCAGGATGTTGCAGGAGCTGGTGGAGTTCCGGCGATATACCGGCGTCAGCATGGCACACAGGCCAAACAGGACCGCCACACAGGGGACCACGATCATATCTACCAAACGGAGATGGGAGAATGGGCCACGCAGACGGCGCAACGAGGATGGCATCTTCATAAGCCCACACGCTCCTCCTGACTTGCAGCCAGGAGCTGTTGCTCCTCTCGTCCGATCTGGTGGAGAGTCCGCTCAAAGTCCTGTCTGCTCTTATGCCGCAGGCTCTCCAGGATGAGCCCGGAGAAGAAAGACTGGATCGCCGCCACAGCCACGAAGCCGCAAATGATGAGGGTAGGGAATTGGGGCACCATACCACTCTTGAGATACTCCAGCAAGATCGGCAGGAAGAAGCCCCCGGAGACCAGCGCAAGGACCAGAGCGATGGACCCAAAGAACAGGAAAGGCCGGTAATCCCGGAAGAGCTTGCCGATGGTCAGCAGGACCCGGAAACCGTCGGAGAGGGTATTGAGCTTGGACTCACTGCCCTCGGCCCGGTCCCGATAGGGGATCACCACGTTCTCCAGATACATGTTCCGGTCGATGGCGCAGATCGTCATCTCCGTCTCGATCTCGAAGCCCTTGGACAGCACCGGGAAGCTCTTGACGAACTGGTAGCTGAAGGCCCGGCAACCGGTCATGATATCCTTGATCTCGCTTTTGAACAACAGGTTGATGGTACCACGGACCAGCTTGTTGCCGAAATCGTGGAAGGGACGCTTGTTCTCGGTGAAATAGGTGGAGGACAGCCGGTCGCCGATCACCATATCCACCTTTTTCTCAAGCACCAGATCCACCATCTCCCGGGCACGGTCCGGCGGATAGGTATCATCCCCATCCACCATCAGATAGCACGAAGCATCCACTTCCCGGAACATCCGGCGGATCACATTGCCCTTGCCCTGTTTATACTCCGGGCGCACCACCGCGCCGGCCTGACGAGCGATCTGCCCCGTGCCGTCGGTGGAATTATTGTCATATACATAGATCACCGCTTCCGGAAGCGCTGTCTTCCAGTCTGTGACCACCTTGGCGATGGACAGCGCTTCGTTATAGCAGGGGATCAGCACCGCGATCTTATCCATAAGAGCCTCCTTGGCATCAGCATCTTTCTATTATAGCCTCGCCCACATCCGGTGTCAATAGCGGTCACATCTTGGGATCTGCCACATAGTCAGCGAACTCCTCCAGCCGTTCCTCCATGGGCGGCAGATAGGCTTCGACCCAGTTCTGACGGGACAGATAGTACCGGAACGATGCCGGGAAGGGGGTCGGGTCCACCCGGAACAGCTTGAAGGTGATACCATCCGGGAGCCGCTGGAAGGCCAGATCGATCTCATTGAGCACATGCTGAGAAGCCAGACTGTTCCGGCTCAGGATCAGGATGAAGCACTGGCTCTTCTCCAGCGCTTCCACGATCGAACCGGCGTAGGCATCCTTACAGTCCCGTTTGGCGTACCATACCGACATGCCTCTGGCCTCCAGCTTCTCACACAGGGACCGGGCCACGTCCAGATCCCCGGAAGAATAGCTGATGAACGCCTGCTTCCGTGTTTCCTGTTCCGGCACAGGCTTCAGGGCGCCTGCCTGCATCAGTTGATAGGAATCCATAACATACTCACCGATCATCCGGGCCTTATGGAGATCGCGCTCGATGAAGCAGATCCGCCGGACATTGCGGTCACGCTTCAAAAACGCCACGCACTCCCGGATCAGGGGCACCAGCATCAGGTGGGCGGAGATGTTCTGATCGCCACTGCCCAGCAGGGGCATGGCCACGGTCTGCATGGGGACCCCGTAGATCGCCGCCATATCCAGCATGGCGAAATACGCCCGGATGGAATCCAGCATGGCCCCTTCCACCGAGGTCACTTCCTGATCGATCTGATCCTCACCGAGCAGCTCCACACAGCCGATCCGCCCGATCTGACACCGGGCATCCTCCACTTTCCGGGACAGCCAGATATGGCAGGGCTGTCGCAGATCGATCATGGGTGCCTTCGCCAGCGCCTGCACCGAGATCCCCCGCCGGTCCAAGGCGTGGAACACCGTCCCTTCCATGGGGATGTAGGACCCCCGGAAGGCAGAAGTGGTCAGGATATCGATCGGCTCGGAAAATTTGCACACGTCCGCATGATATACCTCCACCGATTTCACACCGTGGTCGGTACAGACTTCACAACGGGACAAGGCTTCCATCACAGTCATCTCCTTCTTCTGCCAGGATCCTGGCACTTTTCCTTTATTATACCGTTCTTCCCCAGATTTCGCAAGAAAAAAGACCTGCCCACAGGGCGATCCCAAGGCTTTTCGCAACATAAAGCATCACGAGGAGGCCCGATCCGGGTCTCCTCGTGATGACATCATTTTTACAGATCCAGCTTCAGATCCCCTTCCCGGATCCAGCCGAGCTTGCGCAGGACTTCACAGGACACCACGCTGAGGATCGCTGGCAGGACGAAGCAGATCAGCGCCATCCCCACCCAGTCCATGGCGGTGATGGCGGCCTTGGTCCCGGCGGCCACATCGTTGACCCAGCCGGTGTACACACCGATCTGGCCCACGAAGCCGCAGGTGCCCATGCCGGAGGACACCGGCGCGCCGTTCATCTGGAGCCGGAACACGCAGGTGGCGATCGGGCCCGTGATCATGGATGCCACCGTGGGTGGGATCCAGATCCGGGGGTTTTTGATGATGTTGGGCATCTGGAGCATACTGGTGCCCACGCCCTGTGCCACCAGACCGCCCCAGCGGTTCTCCCGGAAGCTCATGACGGCGAAGCCCACCATCTGGGCACAGCAGCCGGCCACCGCCGCGCCACCGGCAAGGCCCGTCAGGCTCAGCGCGGCGCAGATGGCGGCGGAGGAGATCGGCAGAGTCAGGGCGATGCCCACCAGTGCCGACACCACCACGCCCATGAGGAAGGGCTGGAGCTCCGTGGCCCACATGATCGCGTCACCCACGGCGGAGGCCGCACTGCCGATGGGCTTGGCCACCAGACAGGCCGCACCGACGCCCACCAAAACGGTCACGATCGGGGTCACCAAAATGTCGATCTTGGTCTCTTTGGATACCAGCTTGCCGCACTCGGTGGCCACGATCGCCACGAAGTACACCGCCAGCGGGCCACCGGCACCGCCCAGCGTGTTGGTGGCGTAGCCCACCGGGATCAGGGAGAACAGCACCAGCGGCGGACACCGGAGGGCGAAGCCGATCGCCACGGCGATGCCCGGACCCACCATGGCCGAGGCCAGACCGCCCACGGTGTAGTCCCCCACCACCGGCTCCGTCAGCACGGAGATGCCGAACTGCTGACCGAGGGTGTTCAGGATCGTGCCCACCAGCAAGGTGCAGAACAGCCCCTGCGCCATGGCCCCCAGCGCATCGATGCCGTACCGCTTACCGGAGAGCAGGATGTCCTTACGCTTCAAAAACGCCTTGAACTTACCCACAAGGATCACTTCCTTTTTCTTTGATGTCGATATCATACTATCGATACATCCATATCGCAATACCCCACGCCCAATTTCGTATACCTGCCCCAGATCCCACCGGGGGCGGACACCCGTTTGTACGATCCGCGGAGAAAACGTAGGGACACCGCTCCTGCGGTGTCCGCGGACACCCGAGGACGGGTGTCCCTACCCCAGATCACACGGAGAAAATGCAGAATGAAGAATTCACAATGCATCCACAAAAAAAGATAAGAGATACGAGATATGAGATATGAGATATCCGCAGTCAGGACGACAGGAGGGAACGCACCGTGTACGGCCCAAAAAATATCTCGTATCTCGTAGCTCATATCTCGTATCTATAAAAACAGTCCCCGCCGAAGATCGGAGGGGACTGTTTTTATCATGATATCACTGGTTCTCAGCCAGCTCCTTCAGCGCGTCGCGGCGGCTGAAGTTGGCGCGGCCCTTCTCGTCGAAGCCCATGAACTTGACCCAGGTCATGTCGCCCAGGTTCAGCACGTCCTCGACCTTCTCCACACGGCGGTTCTCCAGCTTGGAGATGTGCACCATGCCGTCATGGCCGGGGGCGATCTCCACGAAGGCGCCGATGGGCAGGATGCGGACCACCTTGCCGTAGTACAGCTTGCCCACCTCGGGGACGAAGCAGATGTCATCGATCATCTTCTTGGCGGCGTAAGCGCAGGCGGAGTCCACAGCGGAGATGAACACGGAACCGTCGTCCTCGATGTCCACCTTGGCACCGGTGTCGGCGCAGATCTTCTGGATGGTCTTGCCGCCGGAGCCGATGACCTCGC
>JAFNXT010000305.1 GCA_017378975.1 Oscillospiraceae bacterium | reverse complement strand
TATCGAAAACCTTCCCGAAAAGTTAGGGGATCGCCACGTCGGGCTTTGCCCTCCTCGCGAAGACATGGTTTTTTGACACGCTGACGAGATGTGAGATATCTCTTATCGGTACGCAATATCTCGTATCTCATATCTCATATCTATGTATCTTTGAAGAAGGGGGTAGACATACACCATGCAGAAAAAGATCCCTCAGCGGCAGTGTATGGGCTGCCGGGAACGGAAAGACAAGCGGGATATGATCCGGGTGGTCCGGCAGACCGACGGGAACGTGTCCCTTGATTTCAGCGGCAAGCTCAATGGCCGGGGCGCTTATGTGTGCCCGGATCCCGAGTGCCTGAAGAGAGCCCGGAAGGCCAGATCTTTGGAGCGGAGCCTGGAAGTGGACATCCCCGAGGAGGTCTACGACCGGCTGGTGAAGGAGATGGAGGGCGGCCGTGGATAAATATCTGAACTATCTGGCTTTGGCCCGGAAGGGCGGGCTGGCAGAGCTGGGCGAGGAGCCGGTGGGCGCCGCCGCCCGGGCCGGGAAGGCCTGTGTGATCCTGGTGGCCTCCGATGCCGGAGACCACACCTGGCGCAGAGCCAAGAGCTATGTGGCAGGCACGGACCAGCAGTGCCTGAAGGTCCCTGCCACCAAGGATGAGCTTGGTATGGCGATCGGCCGGACCAGTCTGGCTGTGGCGGCCCTGACGGACCCCATGCTGGCGCTGGCCTGCGTCAAGGCCATGGAGAAGCCCGACCGGCAGATCCTCGAAGTGCTGGAGCAGAAGGCCCAGCGCAAAAAGGACCGCCAGAAGGAAGCCAAGGCCCACCAGAAGAACCTTCGCAAAGGGAAAAAGAAGTAAGTACAAGTTGAAAGTTGAAAATTGAAAGTTGAAAGTCAGGATATCGTAACTTTCCACTTTCAACTGTCCACTTTCCACTTATCCAGTTTTGGAGGTGCGTATATGAGTTTTGTGAAATACCGTATCCGTGATGTGGCCACGGATCTTGGGCTGGCGCCCAAGGAGATCATGGAGGTCGTGGCCAAGTTTTTTGAGAAGCCCAAGTCCAACAATCAGGTGCTGACCGACGAGGAGCTGAACGTGGTCTTCGACTATGTGACCCAGACCCATCAGATCGGCTCTCTGGAGCAGGTCTTCGCTGTCCAGCCCAAGCCCAAGGCCGAAGAGCCCAAGGCAGAGGCTCCCAAGACCGAGGCTCCCAAGGCGGCTCAGCCCCAGCAGAGCAAGCCGGCCCAGCAGTCTGCGGGCAAGCCCCAGCAGCCTGCTCAGGCCCCCAAGGCCGACAAGCCCAAGGAGCCGGAGCGTAAGCGGGAGCGCCGCGTGGTGGATACCTCCGCCGTGCAGGTCAACTCCAACCGCTTCGCCGATGTGGATAATCTGGTCTCCGAGCGGGTCCAGAACTTCCAGGGCGGCAAGCAGCGGATCGGCGGCGGCAAGGGCAAACAGCCCAACAAGCAGCAGAAGCCGGGCTTCAAGGGCAGCAAGTCCCGTAACGAGGAGCAGGAGAAGATGCGCCGCCTGCAGATGGAGGTGGCCCGGAAGGCTCCCACCGTGGTGAAGATCCCCGACGAGATCACCGTGGGCGAGCTGGCTTCCCGGATGAAGAAGACCGCCGGTGAGGTCATCAAGTGCCTGATGAAGAACGGCGTCATGGCCGGCATCAACCAGACCATCGACTTCGATACCGCTGAGTTCGTGGCTACCGAGATGGGCTGCAAGGTGGAGAAGGAAGTCACCATCACCATCGAGGAGCGGATCATCGACGACCATGTGGATACCGCTGAGGAGCTCCAGACCCGTGCCCCCGTGGTGGTGGTCATGGGCCACGTGGACCACGGCAAGACCTCTACGCTGGATGCCATCCGGAAGACCTCCGTCACCGCCGGCGAGGCCGGTGGTATCACCCAGCACATCGGTGCGTACACCGTCGATGTGAACGGCAACATGGTCACCTTCCTGGATACCCCCGGTCACGCGGCCTTCACTTCCATGCGTGCCCGTGGTGCCAAGTCCACCGACATCGCCATCCTGGTGGTGGCGGCTGACGACGGCATCATGCCCCAGACCGTGGAGTCGATCAACCACGCCAAGGCCGCTGAGGTGCCGATCATCGTGGCGATCAACAAGATGGATAAGCCCACTGCCAACCCTGACAAGATCAAGGAGCAGTTGACCAAATATGACCTGATCCCCGAGGAATGGGGCGGCGACACCGTGATCGTGCCCATCTCCGCCAAGACAGGCATGGGTCTTGACGACCTGCTGGAGATGGTGATCCTCACCGCCGAGGTCCAGGAGCTGAAGGCCAACCCCGACCGCCGTGCCAAGGGCACCGTGATCGAGGCCCGTCTGGACAAGACCCGTGGTCCCGTGGCCACCCTGCTGGTGCAGAACGGCACCCTGAAGCAGGGCGACATCGTGATCGCCGGTACCTCCGTGGGCCGTGTCCGTGTCATGACCAACGACAAGGGCCGCACGGTCAAGACCGCCGGTCCCTCCGTGCCTGTGGAGATCACCGGTCTGGCTGAGGTCCCCGCCCCCGGCGACGAGTTCAACGCCGTCACCGATGAGCGTATGGCCCGTGAGCTGGTGGAACAGCGTAAGCAGGCCGCCAAGGACGCGCTGGCCAACGCCATGCAGAAGGTCACGCTGGATAACCTCTTCGCCCGGATGCAGGAGGGCCAGATGAAGGAGCTGCCTCTGATCGTGAAGGCCGACGTGCAGGGCTCTGCCGAGGCTGTGAAGGCCTCTCTGGAGAAGATCTCCAACGAGGAGGTCCGTGTCCGTGTGATCCACGCCGGTGTCGGCGCGATCAACGAGTCCGACATCCTGCTGGCTTCCACCTCCGGCGCGATCATCGTCGGCTTCAACGTCCGGCCCGATGCCGGCGCTCAGGCCAGCGCCCACCGTACCAACGTGGATATGCGCTTCTACCGGGTGATCTATGATGCCATCGATGAGATCGAGTCCGCCATGAAGGGCATGCTGGCTCCCACCTACGAGGAAGTGGTGATCGGTCACGCCGAGGTGCGTATGACCTACAAGGTCTCCGCCATCGGCACCATCGCCGGTTGTATGGTCAAGGACGGCAAGATCACCAGAGATGCCAAGGTCCGTGTGCTCCGCGATCACATCGTGATCCACGAGGGCGAGGTGGGCTCCCTCCAGCGTTTCAAGGACGCGGTCAAGGAAGTCACCGCCGGCTACGAGTGCGGCATGAGCATCCTGAAGTTCAACGACCTGAAGGAAGGCGACATCTTCGAGTGCTTCGCCATGCAGGAAGT
>JAFNXT010000304.1 GCA_017378975.1 Oscillospiraceae bacterium | reverse complement strand
GTAATCTTTCCTGCATTATTTCAATTGTTTTTCCCCGGGATGTATTCAACCCCTGTCTTGCTTAACGCAAAACAGGGGTTTTTCTACAGCCTGAAAGCACTTGCGAAAGCAAGTGCTTTTTCAGTTATATTCGCCTTACGGCGAGTTATATCGGCTGCGCCGGTGATATTTGCTTCGCAAGTGATATTAGGCTACGCCCAGTTTGGGAGGCGGATATGATATCACCTTTTCTCTGGACCCCGTCGGTCATACATCCAACGGGACCCCCATCAGCGGATCTGCTCCAATTAAAGGATACCATATCCCATGGCCTGCCACGGGAAAAAGGGGGGAAGATGCCCCCTCGTTGACACGCTTCGACGATCGTGCTATGATCGTCACACAGGCCCCACAGGGGCCCATGAAGGAGGAAAAGATTTATGGTCACGTTCGTATGGTGGATCCTTTCTCTGTTCGGTATCTGCGAATTCACATGGCTGCCGATCGTCATCGACACCGGTCTGACGGTCCTCAACCCCATGAACTATCTGGACGACAGCGACGCCGGGATCTTCACGGTGCCGATCAGCGCAGGTATCTGTCTGTTCGCCACCTGCAAGCACTGGTTCAGCCTGACGATCAGCGGCTGGTGGGTCCTGCTGTCCCCGGTGTGGTTCCTGATCGCCTTCATCCTGCCCGGCGGCTTCACCCTGACGAACTACCTGCTGGGCCATTTCGGGCTCATGACCGTCCCCGGTTGGGTCTTCATCACCGGCATCGTGGTGGATGTGATCTGTGTCATCCTGGAGCTGGTACTGATCTTCGGCGGCCGGTCCAAAAAGTGAGTACATAACAAAAAGCGGAGTGGTCTTCCACTCCGCTTTTTGTTATCACCGTCAGACCGCACTCTTGATGAACGCTTCGATGGTCTGTTGATACATTTGGGTCTGTTTGTACATCCCGTTGCCGTGGTCACAGCCCGGCAGGATGATCACCTCGGTGGGCTGGGGGTTCCGGCTTTTCAGCACAGCGAAGATCTCCTCCATCCCCTCGTTGCTGCCTGCGGACAGCAGGATCGGGTAGCGGCTGTTCGATAGGGTCTGCACACGGTCCAGCCTGCCGACATCCACACCGAACTCTTTTTCAAAGCGGGCGGTCAGGATCGCCGCCACCTTTTCTCCGTCCTTTTTGAAAACGCCTTTGGCGATCTGCTCAAACATCTCTTTGACGCTGACACTGGGGGCATCGGAGATGATCGCCCTGACGTTTTCCAGCTCCTTGGACGCCAGATCCAGAGCGATCCCACCGCCCATACTCAGACCGTGGATGATCACACGACTGCCGGGGGCCAGCTCCTGCACCTTCCGGACCCAGCCCTGCATATCTTCCTGCTCCAAGGCCCCAAGGGTGATGTACTTGCCCTCACTGGGGCCATGGGCTCTTTGGTAGGGGATCAGCACATTGTAGCCCAGCGACAGATAAAACAGCCCGGGGAAGGCCCATTCTCTTTCGGCATGACTGGTGAAGCCATGGATGCACACCACGGTGATATCTCCGCCGTTGGGATAAAACACGCCCTCCAGCCGGAGCCCGTCGTGGCTGAGGATCTGCACCGTCTGCCGGGGCATCTTCCTGATCTCCGCCACAGAATCATGCACCTTCTTGATGGTGGCATACCACGGATCGCTCGGTTTGACCATGGCATAGGCCTTGTCGATATCCGGCCGCCTCAGCAGCCGCTTGAACATCATATCCGCTTTCAATTTTTCCAACATACGCCGCACCTCTCATCCGCTGGTATCGTTCGCGACCATCATATCACAGCCACAGCAAAAAGTAAATCTTGCGGTATGATCGGCCGAGCTGGCCGTGGCGTACTTACTTTTGTGGAACGATATAATAAAATCGACCGCTACAGATCGTGCGGTCGATTTTTGTATTTAATCGGCAAACTCGGTATGCTTCGTTTTCCACTTTGTCAGCTTGATGTTCAGCCAAAAACCATAAATACCGAGGGTTATGAACGTCAGCAAGACCCACTTGATCCAGTTTCCAAAAAGCTGTAATGCGGTGCCGTTGAATTTAAGTCTGTGACCATTGATCACGGTATGCTTTGCTTCCCAACGGTAGATCATACAAAACGCCCACGGATAGCAAATGCCCAATGTAAAGATCGTGACCAATCCGCCGAGGATCCTCCAGCCGATCAACTGCAGCAAACCGCCGTCAAAATAAGACTTTTCAGTTTGAACTTCCATGTGTATACCTCCTCTATATTTTCCCTTGGGATAAAAATATATTACCAAATCTATACATCTCTGTCAACAACAAGTCCATTTTTTCCTATCATCATGACTCCCAAAGCAAAGATCGACCTTGCGGTATGATCGAACTTTGTTTGCAGATACCGGCATCGTGATCCTCAAAGCGATCGGAAGGCCCCTCCGGATCCGTGAAGGCGCCCCCTCACATACAACATTGACATCGTTCTACTTGTTTCTACAAGGTATCATAGATCGATTGGATTTGATCACTGTATATATCCCATTCGCACAAAATACTGACGATAACGCTCTCTCTGTATACCGATCATTTCATTTGAATTCACAAAACGAATAAATTCCTTTTCCGAAACCCATTTATAGGATATCGTTTCACCTTCCTGAAGGCGAACAGATGACTTGTCACAAGCGGTGACACATAGGAATTGATGGTATATGGTGTCGTGGGACGTATACTGACCAATTTCTGTGAAATCGTTGGCGGAGATCCCCGTTTCCTCCCAAAGTTCTCTTTTTGCACAAGCCACCTTATCTTCTCCCTTTAACGCAGAACCGCCTGCTGTTGCTTCATAATAGCCTCCATAGTTTGGTTTGCGTGTGTCTCTCCTCATAAGCAGATAATCACCGTCAATGTGCCTGACCAGAACCTCGCTCACAAGGTGGTACAAGCCTTGAGGTATCGGTTCTCCCCGCACCAAATCGCAATTCGCCAGCGTACCATCTATCAAGTATCCGTCCCAAAGCTCCATGATCTTCACCTCGCTAAATCCAAATTTATAGATCTGCTTTCATTATACCCACCGACAGGGTAGAAAGCAAGAAAGGGCTCGTATAGATCCCCTTGTTTTACAGATACCAGCATCGTAATTTGTAACAACAAGGAGACAGATATATATGAAAGCTACTGGCATTGTTCGCCGTGTTGACGACCTTGGTCGTATTGTTATTCCGAAAGAAATCCGCCGCACCCTTCGGATTCGTGAAGGAGACCCCTCACTGACAACATTGACACC
>JAFNXT010000303.1 GCA_017378975.1 Oscillospiraceae bacterium | reverse complement strand
GGGGGCTTGCCCCCGCCGCCGCAGATCCTGTGGATCTGCGGATAGAACACCGCGTTTGATGTGCGCTTGCGGCGCAAGCGCACCGGCGGGGGCAAGCCCCCGCCCTACAGTCATTCTTTAGGAGGATGGACCAAATGGCTAAACGTATCGACCGGATCAATGAGGAGATCCAGAAGGAGCTTTCCAGTCTGATCCGTAATTTGAAGGACCCCAGAGTGCAGGAGACCATGATCTCCATCACCCGGGTGGAGACCACGCCGGATCTGCGCTTCACCAAGGTCTATGTGAGCTTCCTGCAGGAGGACAAGGCCCCCGGTGCCATGAAGGGCCTGCAGTCCGCCGCGGGCTATCTGCGCCGGGAGCTGGGCGCGTCCCTGAACCTCCGGCACACGCCCCAGATCATGTGGGCGCTGGACGATTCCATCACCTACGGTGCCAAGATGCTGGCCCTGATCAACTCTTTGGGTGTGACCCATGATGAAGATGATGACGATCAGTGATGCCGCCCGGTGGCTGGCGGAGCGGGACCGGTTCTGTCTGCTGACCCACTGCCGCCCCGACGGGGACACCGTGGGCTCCGCCGCCGCCCTGTGTCTGGGACTGCGGCAGTTGGGGAAGACTGCCCATCTGCTGAAAAATCAGGAGCTGGCAGGTAATTTGTCCTTTTTGCAGGAGGGACTGACGGTGGATGCTCCGGCGGAAGGAGATCTGGTGGTGTCCGTGGACGTTTCGACGGACGACCGGCTCCAGCCGGAGGCCGCAGGCCTTCCTGTGGATCTGAAGATCGATCATCACGGGTCCGGCAACGACTTCGCCCCTCTGGCGCTGGTGGATGCCGGTGCCGGGGCCTGTGGGCAGATCATCTATGATCTGCTGATGGAGCTGGGGGTGACGCTGGACTGTGCGCTGGCTACGGCCCTATATGTGGCGGTGTCCACCGACACCGGCTGTTTCCGGTTCCCCAACACCTCTGCCGACAGCTTCCGGGTGGCGGCGGCCTGTGCGGCCACCGGAGCGGATCTGTATCCGATCACCCGTCAGCTTTTCGATGTGAACAGCCTGACCAAGCTGAAGATCCAGAGCTGGATGGTGGAGAACACCCGTTTCTTCCGGGATGGGAAGATCGCCCTGTGCGCCATGCCCGGTCAGGTGGAGAAGGACGCTACGCCGGACGATATGGACGGTGTGGCCGGGTTCCTGCGGTCCATCGAGGGCGTGGAGCTGTGCGCTCTGATCCGGGAAACGGATACCGGCGTGAAGCTGTCGGTCCGGTGCGTGCCGGGCTATGACGCTTCGGCCATCTGCGCCCGATTCGGCGGCGGCGGTCACAAAGGCGCCTCCGGCGCCAGCTTCGACATGAGCCTGACCGAAGCGGAAGCCGCGGTGGAGAAGGTTTTGTTGGAACTGTACTGATGGTACCGTTGTAGGGTGGAGGCATGCCTCCACCGGTGCTTTCGCCGCTGGCGAAAGCACATCGCCCGTAAGGGCGATCAGGGTGTCAAAAAACCATGTCTTTGCGAGGAGGGCGAAGCCCGACGTGGCAAACTCCGAAGTTTTTTGAGCACTATTCAATACATTTTTCGAAAACTAGGGGGATCCCCACGACCAGTCTGTGGACTGGTCTCGGGATGACATCGTTATTTTGGGGTTCTCGACAGTCTGATCGCCCGTAAGGGCGATATCGTAGACGGTTCGCAGATCCTCCGGATCTGCGACGGCGGAGGCATGCCTCCGCCCTACGAGTGGTGAGGATTTTTCGAAACAGTAGCGGGAGAGAAGATATGAACGGTATCGTGATCGTAGACAAGCCTCAGGGCTGGACCAGTCAGGATGTGACGGCACGGCTCCGGCGGGTGTTCCAGACCCGGCGGATCGGCCATGGCGGCACTCTGGACCCCATGGCCACCGGCGTACTGCCGGTGTTCGTGGGCAGAGCCACCCGGGGCGTGGAGTTTTTTGAACACGCGGAAAAAGCATATGAGACCACCCTGCGGCTGGGGCTCACCACCGACACCGAGGATGTGACCGGCACGGTGCTGGAACAGCGGCAGGTGGAGGTCACAGAGGAAGCCTTCCTGCAGATCCTGGACCGGTTCCGGGGGGAGATCCTGCAGGTGCCGCCCATGTATTCGGCCCTGAAGGTGGACGGACAGAAGCTTTGCGATCTGGCCCGGAAGGGCAAAGAAGTGGAGCGCAAGCCCCGTCCCATCACGATCCATGAGCTGACCTGCCTGCGCTTCGACGGAGAGACCGCCCGGCTCCGGGTCCGTTGCTCCAAGGGCACCTATATCCGGACCCTGTGCAAGGACATCGGGCAGGCGCTGGGCTGTGGCGGCTGTATGGAGGCCCTGCGTCGGGTCCGGGCCGGAGAATACGCCATCGAAGAGGCGGTGCCCTTGCAGGAATTGCTGGACACGGCGGAGCCGGAAAAGTATCTGCGCACCGTGGACACCATGTTCCGGGACCTGCCCTCCGTGACCCTGACCCCCAATCAGGAGAAGCGGTGCCGCAACGGCAACGGCTTCTCCATCGCGCTGGAGGACGGGAAGTACCGGGCTTATAGCCAGTCCGGCGAGTTCCTCATGCTGGCACAGGTGGAAAACGGCGTCATGTCGACGATCAAGAGCTTTTTTGAAGTTTAGTGTCCATGTAGGGCGGGGGCTTGCCCCCGCCGCAGACTGTCGAAAAACCTTCAGACATGGTACATTCAGGGCTCCCTCTGATGAGGGAGCTGTCGCCGCAGGCGACTGAGGGAGAGAATACGTTTAGGTTTTCTCTATGTTTATCAAGAACT
>JAFNXT010000302.1 GCA_017378975.1 Oscillospiraceae bacterium | reverse complement strand
GGGAGTCCCGCCCCCCTCATTTATGAGGGGGGTGCCCGAAGGGCGGGGGGAGTCCCGCCCCCCTCATTTATGAGGGGGGTGCCCGAAGGGCGGGGGGTGTCTCGCCCCCATAGCGTCATTCGGACACCTCCCGGCCTCGCTTCGCTCGTCCACCCCCCTCACAAGTGAGGGGGGCAAGTTACTTAGGAGGTAGCCTATGTTATTTGATACCCATGCCCATCTGGATGACCGGGCTTTTGATGTGGACCGGGAGGAGCTGATCGCTTCTTTGCCCGGACAGGGTCTGGAGCTGGTGATGCTCCCGGGCTGTTCTCTGGCCTCTTCCCGGGCGGTCAGCGCCCTTTCTCAGAAGCATCCTTTCCTCTACGCCGCCGTGGGATCCCATCCCGATGTGGCGGACGAGGTGGACGATGCCGTTCTGGAGGAATACAGAACGTTATGTAAACTGAATCCAAAGATCCGTGCCATCGGTGAGATCGGTCTGGACTATCACTATGAGGATATCCCCCGGGAAGTGCAGCTTCGGGCCTTCCGTGCCCAGATGGAGCTGGCACAGGAACTGGGGCTTCCTGTGATCGTCCATGAGCGGGATGCCCATGCCGACGGCATGGCGGTGGTGAAGGAGTTCCCCCATGTCACCGGCGTGTTCCATTGTTATTCCGGCTCGCTGGAGATGGCGAAGGAGCTGATCGATCTGGGCTGGTACATCGGCTTCACCGGTGTTTTGACCTTCAAAAACGCCCGGAAGGCCGTGGAGGTGGCGTCCGGGATCCCGCTGGACCGTCTGGTGCTGGAGACCGACTGCCCCTACATGGCACCGGAGCCCTTCCGTGGCAAACGCAACGACCCCGGCAAGCTCTACCGCATGGCAGAGCGTCTGGCGGAGATCCGTGGCCTGCCTGTGGAAGAGATCGAAGCCATCACCACCGGGAACGGCAAACGGCTGTACCGGATCTGATAATATCGATCGTAAAAAACAGGACCGATGCGGATCGCATCGGTCCTGTCGTTCATCCTCAGATCGCCATGGGGATCTCGAAGTCGAAGGGGTGGAACTGGTAGCCCTCCATTTTGAAGGAGTCCTTGGTGAAGTCGTAGAAATCGGTGATGCTCTCGTCCATGGAGAACTTGGGGGCCGGGAAGCCCTCACGCTCCAGCATGGCACGGACCGCCGGGATGTGACGGTCGTAGATGTGGCAGTCGGCGATCACATGGACGAACTCGCCCACCTGAAGACCGGATACCTGCGCCATCATATGGGTCAGCACGGCATACTGCACCACGTTCCAGTTGTTGGCGGTGAGCATATCCTGACTGCGCTGGTTCAAGATCGCGTTGAGCTTGTTGCCCGTGACGTTGAAGGTCATGGAATAGGCGCAGGGGTACAGGTTCATCTCATGCAGATCCTCGAAATTGTAGATGTTGGTGAGGATCCGACGGGAGGAGGGGTTATGCTTCAGGTCATACAGCACCCGGTCCACCTGATCGAAGTCGCCTTCCTTGTAATGATGCTTCAGGCCCAACTGATAGCCATAAGCCTTGCCGATGGTGCCGTCGGGACCTGCCCACTCATCCCACACATGACTGCCCAGATCGCAGATCCGGTTGGACTTCTTCTGCCAGATCCACAGCAGTTCATCCACAGCGGACTTCCAATAGGTCCGGCGCAGGGTCATGATCGGGAATTCCTCCGCCAGATCATAGCGGTTCACCACGCCGAATTTCTTGATGGTGTGGGCCGGGGTGCCATCGGCCCAGTGAGGGCGCACCGGCAGTCCCTCGTCGGAATATCCGTTCTCCAAAATATCCAGACAAGTCTGGCGGTACAATTCATCTGCTCTGGACATGGTCTCGCCCTCCTGTTGATTCTTCCCCCCGATGATACCACGATCGGGGAGGATTTACAAGTACCCATACCTCAAAATCATCGCCCCTCCGCCGGACCGGATATCGAACGAAAAGAACAAGTGATAATTGACAAGATCCGACGATCATGATACCATGTTTTTGTACAAAATCAACGCCACCACAGGTGGAGAAAGGACATCATCATGAGCAAGTTCGTTATCCGCAACGTTCCCTCCGGCATCAAGTTCGACCTGAAG
Source organism: Oscillospiraceae bacterium (assembly GCA_017378975.1). Taxonomy (GTDB): domain Bacteria; phylum Bacillota; class Clostridia; order Oscillospirales; family Oscillospiraceae; genus Faecousia. Next base: position 3,674 of record JAFNXT010000302.1, on the reverse strand, counting down.
GCCACCAACGGTCAGGTGATCGCCACCTCCGAGGTCTACACCACCGAGGCCGCTTGCCGCAACGGCATCGCTTCTGTCCAGAGGAATGCTCCCGTGGCCGGTGTTGAGGACCAGACTGTGGAGGGCTTCGCCGCCGTCACCCATCCCAAGTTCGAGCTGTACACCGACAAGGGCGGCGAGTACCGCTTCCGCCTGAAGGCCACCAACGGTCAGGTGATCGCCGTGTCCGAGGGCTATGTAGCAAAGGCAAGCTGTGTCAACGGTATCGAGAGCGTGAAGAAGAACGCCGCCGAAGCCGAGATCGTGGAGGCATGACCTGTGGACATCAAGGCAAAGATCAACGAGATCGCGGATAAGATCAAAAACGATCCGGATCTTATGGCCAGGTTCCAGTCCGACCCTGTGGGGGCTGTGGAGTCCTTGGCCGGTGTGGACCTGCCCAATGAGCAGATCCAGCCCATCGTGGACGCCATCAAGGCCAAGCTGGATGTACAAGCTCACCGGCGCGCTGGGCGGCCTGTTCGGCAGAAAATAAAAGGATATACGGGGCTGTTGCTGACGCAACAGCCCCGTCAGACTGTCGAAACAGTGCTCCCGCCACAGGTCATGGGTCTATCGACACGCTGACGGGGCGATGATCCCCCGAGGCAAGTTCGTTGCCCGTAGGAACGGACGGACCGGCGTGACCGTAGGGCGGGGGCTCGCCCCCGCCGCTGTTTTTCGCAAAGCGAAAAACAGATCGCCCACTGCGTGGGCGATCACTCCCCCCGACCCTTCGGGCCACCCCCCTCGCAAGCGAGGGGGGCAAGCACTCCTATGGATCTCCACATCAAAAGATCCCACAGCCTGACCCATGGGCTGTGGGATCTTTTACCATCGCAGGACATCCTCCGGAAAATAAGGAAGATAAGTTCCAGAAACGTCGCTGTTTTCTGTTATCATACGGTTTTTACCGGGTGTGGACATCGGTCTTCCTGTGTCCGTCCCTGTGGAAGAATACATAACACCTGTGGAGAAACCTGTGGAGAATGTGGATAACTTCTGTGGAACTGATTATGTTGACCGACAGTTATCCACAGGCCGGAGTCATTTGGCCCGTTTTTCCAGCGTGCCGGTGTTCAGAGAGGTCAGATACACCCGGTCCATGCCGTATTCGGCGGTGACGATGAAGCTCTTGGGCAGATCGTCACAGGGCACTACCTGCCCCTCCCGTTCGGCGTTGTTCAAAAACTCACGGGTCCGCCTGGAGGTGGTGGTGTTGTCCATGTCGAAGATCCCCACCACCGCCCGTTCCCGGACGGCCATGTCCTTACCGATCGACAGATACATCCCGTTCGCTCCTTTCTCAAACGTTGAAGGGGGCCGGATCGAAAGTGATCACGGTGTGATAAGTCGTGGGCGCGTCAGCGTTCAGGTCCTGCTCCAGTTTCCGGCGCAGGGCGTCCTTCTGCTTCATGAGCTCCATGGGCGTGGCGATGTCGAAGATCAGGTTGGTATGGCCCGGGGATACCACCATGCGGAAATCGTGGAGGGTCAGCCGCTCATCCATGGCCTTCAGCAGGCTCTGGACCCGGTCCCGGATCCGGTCCAGCTCCGGATCGTCGGTGACCACGGGGTCATAATGGATCACAAGCTGGATCTGGTGGCTGTCCCAGCACTCCCGTTCCAGATCGTCGATGATCTCATGGCACAGCAGGGGATCCTCCCGATGGTCCATCTCCACATGGATGCTGGCGAACCGGCGGCCGGGGCCGTAGTCATGGACCATCAGGTCGTGGTAGCCCAGCACCATGGGCTGGGACCGGATCTGGTCCAGGATCTGCTCCCGGATCTCCGGTCCGGCGGACTCTCCCAACAGGGGGCTGATGGTATCTTTGGCAAGACCGATACCGCTGTAAAAGATGAACACCGCCACGGCAAGGCCCATATATCCATCGATCATCAGGCCGGAGAAATGGCCGATCACCGTACTCAGAAGCACCGCACCGGTGGCGATCACGTCGTTACGGCTGTCGGCGGCGGTGGCGAGCAGGGTGTCGGAGCCGATCTTCTTCCCCAGTCGGTGGTTATACAAAGACAGCCACAGCTTCACCGCCATGGAGCCCACCAGCACGCCCACGGTGACGAGGTCCAGCCGGACCTCCGTGGGGGCGATGATCTTGCCCACCGAGGACTTGGCCAGCTCGAAGCCGATGAAAAGGATCATCACCGCCACCGCGAGGCCCGACAGGTACTCATACCGGGCGTGGCCGTAGGGATGGTCCTCGTCCGCCGGACGCTGGGCCAGCCGGAAGCCCAACAGCGTCACCACGGAGCTGCCGGCATCGGACAGGTTGTTCATGGCGTCCGCCGTGATCGACACAGAGCCGGAAAGCGAGCCCACCGTGAGCTTGGCAAGGAACAGCAGGGCGTTGGCCAGGATGCCCACGAGCCCCGCCCGCTTCCCGGCGTTCAGTCGTTCGTTGCTGTTTTCCATAGAAAATACCTCCAAAAAAGCCCATTCTACCGGCAGGGGAGTCCTATCCTACTGGCAGGAGAGGACATTTCCTCAAAAAAAGAGTGACTTTTTCCCCGGATCGGGTTATCATCATCATGAAATACCTTGACTGACATTATAGCCCATCTCTGGGCGGATGTCCAGTCGATACTGACATAGAGGAGCGTACGAATATGAGCCAATACAAGATCATCACCGATTCCGGCTGTGACCTGCCTGTATCCAAGCTTCAGGCGCTGGATGTCACCGCCGTGCCCCTGACCCTGCTGTTCCGGGGCGAGAGCCGTCCCGATGCCGTCACCGAGGAGATCCGGGAGGTCTACGATGCCCTCCGGGCCGGTGAGACCGCCTCCACCTCCGCCGTCAATCCCGATGGCTGGGCCAATGCGATCCGTCCGGTGCTGGAGGAAGGGAAGGACGCGCTGGTGCTTTGCTTCTCTTCGGGGCTCAGCACCACCTACCAATCCGCCGTGATCGCCGCCGGTGATCTGGCCCAGGAGTTCCCCCAGCGGAAGATCTCCGTGGTGGATACCCGTTGCGCCTCTCTGGGCCAGGGCCTGCTGGTGTGGCTGGCCTGCGACAAACGGGATCAGGGCCTGGATCTGGAGGCGCTGACGGCTTGGGTGGAGCAGACCAAGGACCACCTGTGCCAGTGGTTCACGGTGGACGACCTGATGTACCTCAAGCGGGGCGGCAGAGTCAGCGCCGCCACGGCTTTGGTGGGCACCATGCTGAAGATCAAGCCCGTGCTCCATGTGGACGAGGAAGGCCATCTGATCAACGTGTCCAAGACCCGGGGCCGGAAGGCCTCCATCGAGGCGCTGGCCGACAAGGTGGGCCAGCTTGGCATGGAAGGCTTCCGGAAGCGGATCACGATCTGCCACGGCGACTGTCTGGAGGACGCGCAGTATCTGGAGAAGCTCCTGAAGGAACGCCACGGCGTGCAGGAGGTCTTCATCGGTTACACCGGTGCCGTGATCGGCTCCCACTCCGGCCCCGGCACTCTGGCTGTGTTCTTCCTCGGCAAGGAAAGATGAGATGATAAAAGGACCCGTTGCGGAGGGCAACGGGTCCTTCAGCATGTCGAAACGGATCGTCGTGACTGTAGGGCGGGGGCTTGCCCCCGCCGTCGCCGCCCTCGGGCGGCGAACTTGCCCCCCTCGCAAGCGAGGGGGGT
>JAFNXT010000301.1 GCA_017378975.1 Oscillospiraceae bacterium | reverse complement strand
TTCGGTCCTACCGAATTGAGATAGTTCTTCGCCATCTCCACAGCTGTGTAGCGGTTACTGCGGTCATGGTCATCCCAGTTCTCTGCAGCCATGAGAGCAGGTACTCCGAGGAAGCGGTGGGCACCAGATATTCTTCCAAGGTTCACCGCTCCTCCGTGATGAACTCCTTCATCCTGCCATACAGGATCGGGTCCAGGATCGCTTCCACTTCGATCCCCTCCCCGGTATATTCCACATTTTTCACCTGCGCGTTCTTGTGGAGCGTATCCACCACACCGCCCTGCGCGTAGGGCACCGTCAGCACCACATGATGCCGGTCCACCGCCAGCGCCGCTTCGATCGACTTCAGGAGCGCCTCCATGCCGTAGCCATGACGGGCGGAGATCCTCACCACGTCCTCCCCCACAGGGATCTCGGTGGCATCCACCAGCTCAGCCTTGTTGTAGCAACGCAGGACCTTGGTACCGGGCTTGGCCAGCTTGGCGATCAGACGGTCCACCACCTGGATATGCTCTTCCCGGTCCGGATCTGCCGCATCGATCACATGGAGCAGAAGGTCCGCGTACTCCAGTTCCTCCAGCGTGGCACGGAAAGCGTCCACCAGATGGTGAGGCAGCTTCGCGATGAAACCGACGGTGTCGGACAGGATCACATCCAGATCGTCAGACACATGGAGCTGACGGGAGGTGGTATCCAGCGTATCGAAGAGCCTGTTGTTGGCAGGGATCCCGGCACCGGTGAGCTGGTTCAGGAGCGTGGACTTACCGGCATTGGTATAGCCCACGATCGCCACCACGGGGACGGAATTCTTCATCCGCCGTTCCCGCTGGACCCCACGGACCTGCCGCACCTGCTCCAGCTCCTGCTTCAGCCGGGAGATCCGCTCCCGGATATGCCGGCGGTCGCTCTCCAGCTTGGTCTCACCGGGGCCCCGGGTACCGATGCCGCCACCCTGTCGGGACAGGCTCTTGCCCATGCCCGAGAGCCTCGGCAGAAGGTACTGGTACTGTGCCAGCTCCACCTGCAACCGGCCTTCCTTGGTCTTGGCCCGCTGGGCGAAGATATCCAGGATCAGGGCACTGCGGTCCAGCACCGTGACCCCCATGATCTCTTCCAAAGCCCGGATGTTGCCGGGGGACAGTTCATTGTCGAAGACCACCATGGTCGAAGCCGTGGCCTCCACCAGCATCTTCACTTCCAACGCCTTGCCCTCACCGATGAAGCTGTGAGGATCCGGCGTGTGCCGGTTCTGGAGCACCTTCCCGGTGCAGAAACCACCGGCAGTCTCCAAAAGAGCCTCCAGCTCCTCCAGCGACCGGTCCGTCGCGGTCTGGGCCTGGGTGAAGCAGTCCGCGTTCAGACCCACCAGCACCGCGCGTTCTTGTATCATTTCTTGAAAGTCAGGTCCCATCGTTTCCTCTCTCCCGGCTGAACACCGTCATCGCTACGCCCGTATCCCGTACCAGGATATCCGCAGGCAGTCTGCTCATTTTCCAGCTCACATACAGATCCCCGGCGGCACCGGAGATGTTCATGACCTGGATCAGATAGACCACATAAAACCAGTCCCGGGGCACCAGAACGTTCAAAACGCCCAGCACGATGCCCCAGACCACGATCGGTGCCAGCGCGATGATGATATAGTGTGTGCGACAGTAGTATCCATCGCTTCCGGCGAAGGCATACAGCCCGGTGAAGCCGAAGCGCACCTTCGCCTCACAGACACGGCGCATGACGATGCCATGGACCGCCTCGTGGAGCACCATATAGGCCACAGAGCCCAACGCGATCGCCAGCATCTTCAGGCTGAAGCCGAACAGGCCGCCGTCACCTTCATACAGCGTGCTCCAGGGAACGACACACAGGGCGATGGCCACCATGACCACGGAGATCACCGCCGCCAGACCGTTGACCAGCAGTGCCAGCTTCTTATCCTTCTGCAGATCGATGGACAGGATCTGCCGATACCCCTCCGGCAAAGTGACGTAACTCTTCATATATCCCTCTCTTGGTGTCAAAAAACAAAAAAGTCCGCACTACGCTTACGCAGTGCGGACTTCG
>JAFNXT010000300.1 GCA_017378975.1 Oscillospiraceae bacterium | reverse complement strand
GGAGAACGCTACGGGCTCCATGGAGATGACCGATACCAACGGTATGTGGTGGGGTCAGGTGGCAGGCATCGCCGCCAAGGAGATGGACAAGACCTACTACGTGTCCTGCGTCTTCGAAAGCGATGGCGAGAAGATCACCACCGGCATCATCCCCTATTCCCTCGGCAAGTACTGCTCCGACAAGGCCGCCGCTGACGGCGATCCCCAGCAGGCCTTCGCGCAGGCTACCGCCGTGTATGGCTACTACGCGAAGATCTACTTCCGGGGAGCGTCCGAGCCTTCCGTCAGCGGTACATATATCGTAGGCGAGGACGAACTGCCCTACTCCGATGAGCAGATCTATCAGCAGTTGTTCGATCCCAACACCAAGCTTGAGATCGATCTGGATATGTCCGACAAAGAATTGCAAAAGCTTCAGGATGACTATGTGCGCTACCGCGATATGGGCTCCAAGTCCCCCATTTACCGCCTGGGCAATATGACCATCACCATGACCACGGCGCAGGGCACGGTCAGCTATGTGATCCCGGAAGTGGGCGCCCGTATGAAGGGCAACACTTCGCGTACGTCTTTCTATAATGAAAGCGACGGCATCTACAAATATATCCATTTCAAGTTTGATTTCCAGGAGACCTTCGATGATGAGGACTATTATGGCGCTGATGCCAAGGTCTGGGACAGCGAGGAAGCAAGAGAGGTCCGTAAGGACAGGACCTTCGCCACGCTGGAAAAGCTGGAGATGCGCTGGAACAAGCTCTATGATGCTACCTATCTGAAGGAAAGCTATGCTTACGAGGTCTTCCGCTCCGAGGGCGTTCTGGCTCCGCAGTGCAACATCGGCGTTCTGGATTGGAGCGGCGCGCGGATGGGCATCTACACGGTGGAAGAGCCTGTGGATAAGGTCTTCATCGAGCGGAACGTTTCTGAGGAGGATGCAGGCGGCGATCTGTACAAGCTGGGCTGGACCAATGAGGGCGCTACCTTCACCAACACCAACTCCATCGGTGTGGAGGACGAGGATAAGGGGAAGTTCTATGTCTACGATCTGAAGACCAACAAGAAAAAGTCCACCCATAAGGATCTGATCCGCATGATCGAGACGCTCAACGCAGGCTCTGTCACCAAGGAAAGCTTTGCAAGCGTGGTGGATGTGGACAACTTCCTGCGCTTCGCGGCGGTGTCCTACTTCATGGGTAACCCCGATGACCTGCGCAATAACTACAACAACTGCTATGTGTATTTCCTGAAAAGCTCCGGCAAGGCCGTGTTCATCCCCTATGACTATGACCGCTGTTTGGGTGTGAACCGGGAATATAACCCCAATGGGGATTCCATGACGAAGGATGACCCCTACGGCCGGGGCGGTCAGCAAAGCCCCCTGTTCCGTTACAGCGTGGACAAGGGCGGCTTCTACACCGCCGAGTACACCAAGGTACTGCTGGAGGTGGCGGAAAATGAGCTGTTGACGGCAGATGCGTTCGCACGGCGGTTCGCTGTGGCGGAAAGCCTGTATGCCGGTCAGGAGGAACCGGAGCGGCATCTGAGGAACGCTGAGGGTCGGGACTTCCGTTTCGACTTGGAGCGCACCGGCTCTGCCTCCGGCAACAGCAATATGTCCTTCAAGGACTACATGAGCGCCAAAATGACCGCGTTCCGGGACTATGTGGGGCAGT
>JAFNXT010000299.1 GCA_017378975.1 Oscillospiraceae bacterium | reverse complement strand
GATCTGCGGACCTTCCGGCCACCGACCGATCGCCCTGTCGGGCGATGTGATCTCGCCACGCGAGATCACCGGCGGGGGCATGCCCCCGCCCTACAATTCGAATCTCCCCGGCAGGAGTTGTTGGAGGGTGTAGGTCCGGATATCTGTCGGACCGGCGATGTGGATGTGGGTGTCGGGGGGGCAGAATTCGGACAGGACCTGACGGCAGATGCCGCAGGGCATACAATAGTCCTCCACCACGCCCCCGTGGCCGCCGCAGATGGCGATGGCGGTGAAGCTCCGGTGGCCTGCCGCCACGGCGGCGAAGATGGCGGTGCGCTCGGCGCAGTTGGTGGCGCCGTAGGAGGCGTTCTCGATGTTACAGCCGGTATACACCGTGCCGTCGGCACACCGCACCGCCGCCCCCACCCGGAAGCCGGAATAGGGCGCATAGGCCATGGCCATGGCGGCCCTTGCTTTGTCCATCAGTTCCTTCATGCCAACACCTCCCCGGCGAAGCTCTCTCCGGCGCAGGGGAACGCCACGCCCAACAGCTCCGCCACGGTGGCGGCGATGTCGGCGAAGGTCCGCCGGGTCCCAAGGTCCACAGGCCGGACCTTCCGGCCCAGCACCAGCACCGGTACATATTCTCTCGTATGGTCCGTGGAAGCGGTGAAGCCCGGATCACAGCCGTGGTCGGCGGTGAGGATCACCAGATCCTCCGGCCCCAAGGCCTCCAAAAAGTCCGGGAGCCACCGGTCGAAGGCGTTCAACGCCTCCGCATAGCCCAGAGGGTCCCGGCGGTGGCCGTAGACCATGTCGAAGTCCACCAGATTCACGAAGCACAGCCCTTTGAAGTCCTTCGACACCCAGTCCATGGTGTTGCGCATCCCATGGTCGTTGCTTTTATTATATGTGTGGGCGCAGATCCCTTTCCCGGCGAAGATGTCGAAGATCTTGCCCACCGCGATCACATCCTGTCCGGCCTCCTTCAGCGCGTCCAGCAGAGTCGCCTTGGGCGGCTCCAGAGAGTAGTCGTGACGGTTGGCCGTCCGGGTGAAGGACCCTGGGTCCCCCACGAAGGGACGGGCGATCACCCGGCCCACACCATGCTTGCCCTGTAAGATCTGCCGGGCGGTCCGGCAATACCCATAAAGCTGTTCTACCGGCACGATGTCCTCATGGGCGGCGATCTGGAACACGGAATCGGCGGAGGTATAGACGATCAGATCCCCCGTCTGCATATGTTCCCTGCCGTAGGCTTCGATCACCTCGGTGCCGGACCATGGAGCGTTGGCAAGGACGCCCCGTCCCGTGGCGGCCCGGAAGGGGGCCAGCACCTCCTCCGGGAAGCCGTCAGGATAGGTGGGCAGAGGGTCCTCCGATACGATCCCGGCGATCTCCCAATGGCCGATGGTGGTGTCCTTGCCCATGGAGGTCTCCGCCATCCGGCCGAACGCTCCGGCAGGAGCCGGGGCCCCGGGCAGGTAGTCGATGCCCAGGATGTTGCCCAGCCCGGCGGCGATCAGGTTCGGGATCCGAAGCGCCCCGGTGGCATGACAGGACCGCAGGGTGTCCGCCCCCACGTCCCCAAATCTCTCAGCATCCGGCAACGCGCCGATGCCCAGAGAATCCAATACGATCAAAAATACACGTTCCATGACGCACCCTCCCACTACCGTAGGGCGGAGGCATGCCTCCGCCGTCGCAGATCCGGAGGATCTGCGAACTTGCTGTTTGCCGTATGATCGCCCTTACGGGCGATAGTGGGGGCATGCCCCCTACTTTGGAACGGGTGGATCGTGATAGTATTTCGCCACCCGGTATTGGGCATGGGGGTACATCCGGCGCAGGAGGTCCTCACGGTCCGGAGCGTATTCGACCCAGACTGTACGCCTCCGGTCCATGCCGTAGCGCAAACACACATCGCCCCAATCAGAACGTCCCTTTTGGACCTTGATCTCATTCCGGACGAAGGGCCTTTTCCGCAGTTTCCGCTCACCGTTGGCTTCCATCTCCTTGGGATCTTGAGACGATATCACGAGCTGTGTTATGGAGCCTCTGCCTGCAAAAATATAGATACGGACGATCGTCCTGATATCCTCTGCGGCGATCTGACGGCCCCAAGTAGAAACACCCTCGGGACCTGCAATGATCTTCCTAAGCCCCTGCCACAAAAGGATGCCGATGGCGATCAAGATCGTGCCACCCATGAGCGCTGCGGATATCCATCCGATCCTTTCTCCGTAGTCGATGGATACCAGTATGATCACGAGGCAAATAGATACACCGCCTGCCGCGACCAGATATTCCCATGGTCTGAGCACCTGTGGGATCACTGCCTTGCGTTCCTCATCCATCCAGATCAGCTCCTTCCTTGCGTGCCGTAGGGCGGGGGCATGCCTCCGCCGTGCAGATCCGGAGGATCTGCGAATATCCTGCGTACTGTATGATCGCCCTTACGGGCGATGTGGTTTCGCCGTGGCGAAACCACCGGCGGGGGCGAGCCCCCGCCCTACACTATGCTTTGCGTTCCATGGCCACCGCCACTTCCAGTGCCACCTGCATCATCTGGGTGAAGGCGGTCTGGCGTTCGTGGCTGGTGGTCTCCACGCCCTTGAGGACGTGGTCGGAGATGGTGCAGATGCACAGGGCCCGTTTGCCGTACCGGGCGGCGTTCATATACAGGGCGGCGGCTTCCATCTCCAGGGCCATGACGCCCATCTTCTTCAGAGCGTAGACGCTGTCGAGGCCCTCCGGCACACCGGCATGGTCGCCGTAGAACACATCGGAGGAATTGACGTTGCCCACATGGTACCTTGCGCCCATGGCCTGACACTGCTTCACGGCCTCGCTGAGCAGTTCGTAGGAGGCGATCGGGGCGAAGGTGCCGGGCAGGTGGAACTGGTGGGCGAAGTTGGAGTCGGTGCAGGCACCCTGTGCCAGCACGATGTCGTACAGGTCGATATGCTCCTGGATGGCCCCGGCGGAGCCCACCCGGATGATGTTCTCCACGCCGTAGCCGTTGTACAGCTCGTGGGAGTAGATGCCGATGGCAGGCATGCCCATGCCGGAGGCCATGACGGACACTTTCACGCCCTTGTAGGTGCCGGTATAGCCCTGGACACCACGGACGTTATTGACCAGCACGGGGTCTGTGAGGAAATTCTCCGCGATGAATTTGGACCGCAGAGGATCCCCGGGCATCAGCACAGTCTTGCCGAAATCCCCGGGCGCGGCAGAGATATGAGGGGTGGGAGTGGTGAACATGGTGATTACCTCCTTTGTATCCGTAGGGCGGGGGCTTGCCCCCGCCGCCGCAGATCGTGAGCGATCTGCGGACCTTGCATCCACCGACCGATCGCCCTGTCGGGCGATGTGATCTCGCATGGCGAGATCACCGGCGGAGGCATGCCTCCGCCCTACATTGGCGTTCCGCACTGCTATTACCTGTTTCTGTGACCGTAGGGCGGGGGCTTGCCCCCGCCGCCGCAGATCGTGAGCGATCTGCGGACCTTCCGGCCACCGACCGATCGCCCTGTCGGGCGATGTGATCTCGCCATGCGAGATCACCGGCGGGGGCGAGCCCCCGCCCTACATGGGGTCACGCTTCTTTGGCGATCTTCACGATCCGGCTGGTGCCCAGACGGTGGGCGCCCAGCTCCAAAAACTTTTGGGCATCTTCAAGGCTGGCGATGCCGCCGGCGGCTTTGATCTTCACATGGGGGGCCACGTATTTGGCCATCAGGGCGACGTCGTCGAAGGTGGCGCCGCCGGTGGAGAAGCCGGTGGAGGTCTTGATATAGTCCGCCCCGGACACCGACACCACGTGGCACATCTGGATCTTCTCCTCCTCGGTCAGCAGGCAGGTCTCGATGATCACCTTCAGGATCTTATCGCCGCAGGCGGCCTTGACGGAGGCGATCTGGTCCCGGAGCTCGTCGAACCGGCCGTCCTTGACCCAGCCGAGGTCCACCACCATGTCCACCTCGTCGGCCCCGTTGGACACCGCGTCCATGGCCATGAAGCACTTGGCGGCGGTGGTATCGTATCCGTTGGGGAAGCCGATCACGGTGCAGATGGGGAGCTTACCGCCCACATAGAGCTTGGCCTGCCGGACGTAGGACGCCGGGATGCACACGGAGGCCGTGCCGAAGCGGATGCCGTCATCGCACAGGGCACGGATATCGTCCCATGTGGCGGTGGGGGAGAGCAGGGTGTGGTCACATTTGGAAAGGATGTCGTTCAGGTCCATAAAGATGCTCCTTTTGTGTGGTTTCTTTCATTATAGCGGAAGAAATAAGGATATGCAAGACATTGGTGGGACACCGCCCACTGTAGGGGCGGCCTACCGAGCCGCCCTCAGCGTGTCGAAAAACCATGTCTTCGCGAGGAGGGCAAAGCCCGACGTGGCGATCCCCTAACTTTTTAGGGCAGTTTTCGATACATTTCCCTACCGACCGGGGGATCCCCACGACCAGTCTGCGGACTGGTCTCGGGATGACACCACTTTTTTGACAGTCGGAGACCGGCCTGCGGGCCGGTCTTTTCGTGTGTTGGGCAGGATGTGGCGGGGTAAAGGAACGGAAAAGGGTGTGCGTGAGCTGTGGACGGAAATCGCCATAATGGAGCATATCCGCAATACACGCACACTCGTCCATGTTAAAAATATACAAGATCCTTATGCATTTG
>JAFNXT010000030.1 GCA_017378975.1 Oscillospiraceae bacterium | reverse complement strand
GTGGATGTATCATCCACTATGGCCTTTATTGGTGCCGGTGACCGGACTCGAACCGGTACGCTGTCGCCAGCGGTGGATTTTGAGTCCACTACGTCTACCATTCCATCACACCGGCGTGATGCCTGTTCAGTATAATACAGATCGGGGAAAATAGCAAGTAAAATATTTTGGAGGTGCGGATGCCCCCCCCCTCCGGGGGAGCCGAGGTCCCTTCGGGACGCCCCATCGTAGGGTGGGTTCTGTGGTATTTCTTGACAGGGCAGGCGAGGGGTGGTATAGTGCATATAGATGGGGAGCAAATGTGCGACCGGCATGGACGGTGGCGCTGGGATCTCCCTGTATCAGGAAAGGAGAAATGAGAAATGAAAAAACTGTTGGCGTTCATCATGGCTGTGGTCATGCTGGTGGCGTTGGTGGCTTGCGGAGTGGATGGCGGTGGCCAGCTCCAGAAGCCTTCGGATGTCTCATCCGGCGATGAGACCACCAAGGCCACGGTCGGTGGGGAGGATCCCCAGACCCAGCCTCAGGAAACGGAGCCTCAGGAAACGGAGCCTCAGCAGACCCAGCCTCAGCAGGACCAGGAGGCAACGGTGGCGGAGACGGTGCTCTTGGATGAGAAAGGCATCAAGATCACGGCCAAGGGGCTGAAGGATGACATCATTTTTGGGCCGGAGCTGAAGCTGTTGATCGAAAATGATTCCGGCGAGGATCTGACCTTCCAGGTGCGGGATTGCTCCATCAATGGCTACATGGTCGATCCCATGATGTCGGTGGATGTGGTGGATGGTAAAAAGGCCAATGACGGCATGACCTTCCTGGAGTCGGAGCTGGAGGCCTGCGGCATCACCTCGATCGCGGACATCGAATTCAGGTTCCACATCTTCACTACGGAGGATTGGGAGGACTTCATGGACACCGAGGTGATCCAAATCAAGACTTCGATCGCGGAGACTTATGAGTATACCTATGATGACAGTGGCGATGTGGCCTATGAAAAGGACGGGGTCAAGGTCGTGGTCAAGGGGCTCGATACCAAAGATTCGATCCTTGGGCCCGGCATCGTGGTGTATATCGAGAACCAGAGCGGACAGGACATCACCGTGCAGACCCGGGATGTGTCGGTGAACGGGTTCATGGTGGATGCCATGTTCTCATCGGATGTGATCGATGGAAAGCATGCGGTGGACAGCATCACCTTCTTGTCTTCGGAGCTGGAGGAGAACGAGATCAAGACGATCTCGGATGTGGAGCTGTCCTTCCATATCTTCGACAGTGAGAGCTGGGATACCATCGATGACACGGAAGTGGTCAAGATCACCTTCTGATAACTACAGGAAGCGCTACTCGCTGCGGCCGGTCAGGCCGTGGCGGGTGGCGTTTTTTATTGGGGAGGATGGATCCCGGATCTCATTAGAAGAGGTCAGATCGCCACCGCGCAGATCCGCTGTGCTCTGCAACACTCCTCGGGGTGGCATGCGTTTTCGGGGGCACGGACGGAACGGCGGGGGACAGCCAAATGCCCTACGGGGTGGGGGATGGGGCGTTTTCTCTCCCTCAGTCACGGCGTTCGCCGTGACAGCTCCCTCGTCAGAGGGAGCTT
>JAFNXT010000298.1 GCA_017378975.1 Oscillospiraceae bacterium | reverse complement strand
ATCCAGCGTGAGCTGTTCGAAGAGACCGGCATCCGGGCAACAAAGGAAGAGTTCCACCTGCTCCGGTCCGTCATGGAGCACGATACCTTCTTCGACCACTACTGGATCCGCAAGGACGTCCCCCTCAGGAAGATCGTCCTGCTCCCCGGCGAGACCATCGATGCCCAGTGGGCCACCTTCGACCGGGTCCACGCCCTGATCCGTCAGGGGAAGATCTGCCGCATCATCGCCCGGCAGTTTTTGCAGGAGGAACCCATCCTGCGCCAACTCTCGTCCTCCTCTGACGGAAATTTTTCCGCCCCAGCATGACAAACCCATTGACGAACCGTGTTGATGCGTCTATAATGGACATAGTTACACAAAGGAGAGACGCATCATGATCCATACCGCTTTCTGTCGCCGCGTGCTGGCCCTTGCCCTCACCGGCGCGACCCTGCTGAGCCTGACGGCCTGCGGCCAGGAGCCCACCGATGGGACCACCGAGCCCACCGTCGCCACCCAACCTGCCACCGAGGCCACCGTCCCCACAGAAGCCACCGTGACCGAGACGGTCCCTGAAACGGTCCCCGAGCCCGTCGAGACCGCACCTCCGGAGACCGAGCCCACCGAACCCACCGAGCCCCAGATCCTTTATGAGTACCGGGTGCTCCATGAGGTGAACCCCGACGTGATAGGCTGGATGACGATCCCCGGCACCGTGATCGACTACCCCGTGGTCCAGTCCCTCTACGAGCGGAACTTCTACCTGCGCCGGAACTACCTGAAGCAGAACGCCACCTGCGGCACGCTCTACGCCCGTGAGCGTTGCGACGTGTTCAAACCTGCCGACAACATCACCATCTACGGCCATAAGATGGGCAACGGCACCATGTTCGCTGACCTGCACAACTACAAGCAGAAGTCCTTCTGGGAAGAGAACAAATACATCCACTTCGACACGATCTACGAGCACCACACCTACGAGATCTTCGCCGCCTTCCGCTCCACCGCGGACCTGAGCATCGGCTTCCGTTACCATATCTTCGATGACGCGGCAGATCAGGCGGAATACGATACCTTCGTGGCCACCTGCAAATCTCTGGCCGACTACGACACCGGCATCACCCCCCAGCTGGGCGAGAAGCTGATCACCCTGTCCACCTGCGACAAGTCCATCGATCAGGGCCGCTATGTGGTGGTGGCCCGCATGATCGAGTGACCCCCCTTTTGTTCGATATGCACGATCATCCGGCGGCATTTTTGGATATGCCGCCGGATGATCTTTTCTTGAATTTTGACTGTTGAAACGATATAATTAAAAAAAGCGTTTTTTGGCCCCCCGGCAGAAACGCAGTTGCCGGGACCAAGGGACGTTTTCTTTTTATTTTGACACAAACGGAGGGCTCGACTATGATCGATATCAATCTTCTGCCTGTGCAGCACGGCAACGTCCCCCTGCGGTTCGCCCACGGGCATTTCGCCACCAACCACAGCCATATCAATTATTACATCGACATCACCTACCCCAAGACCCGCCTGAGCGAGGCCAAGTCGGTAGCCAAGCAGCTGGTGCTGAACTTCGTCAACAATACCCCCGTGGATACGATCCTGTGTCTGGACGGCACCGCCGTGATCGGTGCCTGTCTTGCCGACGAGCTGACCAAGAGCGGCTTCCGAAGCATCAATAAGCACGATACGATCTACGTGGTGGAGCCGGAGTACAACTCCAACTCCCAGATGATCTTCCGTGAGAACATCCAGCCCATGATCCGCGGTAAGCATGTGCTGATCCTCATGGCCTCCTGCACCACCGGCTTCACCGCCGGCAAGGGCATGGAAGCCATCGGCTACTACGGCGGCGAGGTCGTGGGCGTGGCTGCCCTGTACCGTGCCGTAGACGAGCTGAACGGCCTGCCTGTCCGCTCCGTCTATTCTCTGGCCGACTTCCCGGACTACGCCAGCTACGACTTCCGTGACTGCCCCTACTGCAAAGCCGGCGTGAAGATCGACGCGCTGGTGAACTCCTACGGCTACTCTTCCATCTGACTCCACAAAAGAACACGTAGGGGCGAGCATCGCTCGTCCGCTCCTGCCGAGATCACGGCTGGAGGCGGACGACCGATGGTCGCCCCTACTATTTTGTATCGCCTGTTGTAGGGACCGGCCTTCCGGACAGTCCCGAAACGTCACTTCGTCCAGATCTTCACGACCTTCATATCCGCCACGCCGCCGGTCTTGCTGAGCCGGAACCGGGTGCGGCCCACGGAGTACTCTTCGATGGGCTTCCTCATCTTGAAATCAAGGAAATTGAACCCATACTCCCCTTCGATCACCAGATCCTCTCTGGACATCCGGATCTTCTGGACATCCCGGACGAACCGCATGAGCCCCTTGAGCTGAGGGATGAAGGGCTCGTCGAACAGATCCGCCACCTTCTCCACGAAAACGAAGGGATCGTCCTTGATCTGCGCCACCACCGCATTGGCGCCCCGGTCGAAGATATCCTGACTGCACCGCACCACGTCCCGATAGAACCGCAGGTCGTCGCCCTTGTAGAGCTGGCGCAGGAACTTGACGGAATTGGGGAACTGCTCGTAAAGGTACGGGAACAGCCGCAGATACTGGTACTCATCCCGGACCTGACTGTGCAGATGATACAGGAAGGGGAACAGCTCCCTGTTCTCCCGGATCACCGGCAGTTCTTCCTCATAGCCGAACACACCACGGGACAGGATGTCCACCTTCTCGTCCAGCACCAGCTGGTCCATGTACTTGACGGTGATCTCGGTGGCAGGATTGAACCGGGTGAAGAACAGGTTCACGTTCTGCACGCCCATGTCCTTCATATCCAGAATGAAGCCCAGCGTATCGTTCAGATCCTCCACGGTCTCCTCCGGGAAGCCGTACATGAAGAACAAAGACACGTTCAGCTTCATATCCAGCATGACCTTGACCATGCGCCTGGCCCGGTCCAGATCCAGGTTCTTGTGGATCAGCTTCTGCATCCGCTTGGAGCCGGTCTCGATGCCCAGCTCGATCCGGACCATACCGGCCTGCTTCATCTTCTGCAGGAGCTCCTCGGTGACACAGTCCACCCGGGCCGAGCACATCCAGTGGATCCCCAGATCCTGCTCGATCATATAGTCACAGACCTTGGTCACCAGCTTCTTATCGATGGTGAAGGCATCGTGAGCGAAAAAGAAGCTCCGGATCCCGAACTTGTCCCGGAAGTAGCGGATATCCGCCACGATCCGCTCCGGAGACTTGAGCCGGTAGGTCCTGCGCCAGAAATGGCTGGTACAGCAGAAGGAACAGCTGTAAGGACAGCCACGGCCGGCATCCAGCGGCATGAAGTAATCCTTGGCACCGATCCCCGGCTCCGGACCGTCGTAGTCCTCCAGATACAGCCGGTCATCCCAGTAAGGCAAGGTGTCCAGATCGCACAGAGGCTGTTCCGCCGTGTTGCGGACCACCTGCCCCTCCACCCGGCGGTAAAGACCGGGCACATCCTCCAATCCCTTGCCCCCATCCCGGAGCAACGCCTGGAAGAAAGGCACCACCGTGTTCTCTCCCTCACCGGTACACACATAGTCCACATAAGGGATCTTCTCCATGGTGGTCTGGGCGGTGGCCGTGGACTGGGGACCGCCGAACACCGTGATGATGTGGGGCGCCCGTGCCTTGACCTCCCGGGCGATCCGGAGCATCATATGGAAATGGGGCCACACCGTATAGCAGGAGATGCATTTCGGCTGGAGCTCCAGCACCCGGTCCGTGGTCTCCCTGATAAAACTCTCGTAGTCCTTCTGATAGCTCCGGATCTGACCGAAGCGCAGGAGCTTCACGTCGAAGCCAGCCGCAAGGAGCTTGGTCCCCAAAAGGAGCGTCCCGTTGATCTCCTGATTGAGCGCCAACGCCTTGGTCTCATTGATGAACAAAATATCCGGCATGATATCGCCTCCTGATCAGCATATCATCAAATATACCACGATCTTCCCATTTTAGCAACCAAGAACGGCCAGAAAATCAAATCTCCCTCTTGTAATTTGACGGATCAGCGGTTATAATACCGGGAGACTACATTATGGAGGTCATCATCATGGCTGTTAAGATCGAAAAAGAGACTATCATCGGTGACGTGCTGGACATCGCGCCCCACGCCGCTCCCCTGTTCTTCGCCATCGGCATGCACTGCCTTGGCTGTCCCTCTTCCCGGGGCGAGACCGTGGAGGAAGCCTGCATGGTCCACGGCATCGACTGCGAGCCCTTCCTGGCCCAGCTGAACCACTTCCTGGAGGCCTACGAAGCCGACCAGGCCCAGAAGAACGCCTGATAAAAAGAGCTGTCATCGTGAGGCCCAAAGGGCCGTGGCGATCCCCAAACCTGCGGGACCGTCCCCGCGATGACATTTCTTTTTATGTGCATCACAGGACGTGGGCACGTCCCTTCCCTGCATATCGCATCACATTTTGGAGGTCCTTATGAAACTCCCTCTCTCTTCCCGCCTGCTGGCCTGCTGTGGCTTCGTCCGTCCGGGCGATGTGGTGGCGGACATCGGCTGTGACCACGGCTACCTTGGCATCCACCTGCTGAAGCAGGGCATCGCCAAGGCAGTGATCGCCGCCGATGTGAACGAACAGCCCCTGCAAAGCGCGGTCCGTAACGCCATGCGCTACGGGGTCAAGAACAAAATGTCCTTCTATCTCAGCGATGGAGTCCGGAACATCCCCCGAGATTTTTCCGTCATGGTCTGCGCCGGCATGGGTGCGGATACCATGATCCAGATCCTGGAGGCCGCCCCATGGCTCCGGGATGAACGCTACCGCCTGATCCTCCAGTGCCAATCCCGCCGCCCGGAGCTTCGCCGTTGGCTGTACGACCACGGCTTCCGGATCTGTCGGGAAACGCTGGCTCAAGACGGTAAATTCATCTACCCCATCATGGAGATCATCTTCTCCCCTGCCGAGCCCCTGACCCCCGGCGGCTGGCACATCTCCCCGGCCCTGCTGGCCAGCGGCTCCCCTCTGCTCCCGGACTTCCTCCGGCGTGTCAAAGGCGGCATCCAGACCACCGTGGAGGGCCTGCGCCACAGTGGAAGTGACAAACTCCCGGAATTCGAAGCCATCCTTGCAGAACTGACCGAAATGGAGGGAACGATCCATGCCCATCGTAGCTGATATCCTCGACTATCTGGAGACTCTGGCCCCCACCGCCATGAAGATGGAGTGGGACAATGTTGGCCTGCTCTGTGGCGAACGGGAACAGCCGGTCCACAAGATCCTGGTGGCGCTGGACCCCTTCGATGAAGCCTGTCTGGAAGCCGGCTCCATCGGTGCCGACCTGATCGTGACCCACCATCCCCTGATCTTCCGGCCCATCAAGTCCGTCACTTCCGACACCCCCGTGGGCCGCACGATCATGATGCTGTGCCGCAGCGGCATCAGCGCCATCAATGCCCATACCAATCTGGACTGCGCCCCGGAGGGCGTGAACCACCGTCTTGCCCAGCGTCTGGGCCTGACGGACATCCGTGTGACCGACCCCTTGGGTACCGATGATCAGGGCCGTCCCTGGGGACTCCTGCGTCAGGGCATGACGGAAGAACAGCCCCTGTCCCAATTCCTCTCCACCGTGAAGGAACGTCTGGCCTGTGAGGGACTGCGATACGTGGACGGACGGCGCCCCGTACGGAAGGTCGCCGTGGGCGGCGGTGCCTGCGCCTCGGAACTGCAGACCGTGATCCGTTCCGGCTGCGACACCTTCGTCACCGCCGACGTGAAGTACAACGACTTCTGGGACGCTTACACCGCCGGTCTGAACCT
>JAFNXT010000297.1 GCA_017378975.1 Oscillospiraceae bacterium | reverse complement strand
GATCCACCTGCCCCTCCAACAGCTTCACCCGGCACTTACCGCAGGAGCCGTTACCGGAGCAGGGCGCGTCGATCGCCACATTGGCCCGCCGTGCCAACTCCAGCAGGTTATCACCAGCATTACACTCGATCACGACAGCATTGCCGCCCTCGATCATAAACGTTACTTTCATGGTATATACCCCTTGTTGCGAGATAATAAGATACGAGATATGAGATACGAGATATTTCAGGATCGGAGATATCTCGTATCTCACATCTTTAGAAGGTGGGGCAGACTTTCGCCCCCCTGTGTGTTCTGCATCAGCACCGCCCCCGTAGGGGCCGATGCCCTCATCGGCCCTCGCCGAAGGCGCATTTCAAATGACCGATCCTTATTCGGGGATTTGAAGAGCAGGCAACTTCTGCCGAAGAAAAGCCTTAAAACCTTCAAATGTCCCTTCTGTAAAGCCATTTGGATCGAGTATGATACCCAGTTGCTTATTCTTCGCCAGTACGTAAGAATGCTTGTAGCGATGGATGCGGTTGATCTCACTATATTCCCAAATGATGCGGATCGTCCCCTCTTTGATTTCAATAGATTCGCCGAACGTAATCTTACAAAGAGGATCCTCTCCACCAAGTCCCTTCTTCATCCTTCTAATGGCTAAATATGCATTGATCTCCGGCATAGCCAGCGACCACAGCAAATATGTCACTCCAATCAGGAAAAACAACGACCATATTCCCTGAAAATGGAACATCAGTGCACAATGTAGCATGTACGAGAAAAACACGATCCCTATCAGCAGAAAAACGACGACTCTGACAGGATGACGTTTTCTCGCTTGCGAAGCAAGCATTTTCACAGTGGGTGTATATTCACAAACGAATCGTTCTTCCATTTTCCCCTCCCGTTCTCAGCATCTCGGGCAACGCCCCCCCGCAGAGGGCGCATTCGTCCAACTACTTCCGTCAATGATACCCTGTACCGCTGGGCCGATGTAGGCATCGGCCCCTACGAAGGTTTCGTGATCATCAAACATAATAATCGTCATAAAACCATTTCGCCGGATTTTCTTCGATGTATCGTACTCTGAGCTGATAGTCCCGGTCATCACGGATCACATGGTCATAATAGGATCGGTGCCAAATGCTTTCACCCAATTCCTTAGTAACGAGGATCTTCCACGATTTGATCAATTGTGGGACGTTCGCCCTCGTAGGGGCCGATGCCCACATTGGTCCCTCCACGATCGTATCCGCCGAAATATGTAATATCAGATGCACATGGTTCGGCATAATCACGTAATTACCTATACCGGGGATCCTTTTCAAGTATTTTTCGACCACTGCCCCCACTTTGGTCAACCGGGGGTAGGGGACGATGTGGGCATCGTCCCCTACGATGGTGCTTAGGATGCACTTTTTATCCTTCGTGCAGACCGTGATGAAATATGCTCCGGGGGTACTGTAGTCATAGTCCCCCAAGCGGAGCCGCTTTCTTTCATGGATCACATCAGCGGCTCCATGCCCAGCACGGGGTGGCCCTTTTCGGTCAGCCAGTTCAGCAGTTCTTCGCAGTCGGTGGTGATGGTCTCGTCAGCGATATAGCTGACGAAGTCCTCGATGCCGTAGAGCTCCTGGGCGGTCTTGTTCAGCCGCTCGCCCACATCGTCCTTCAGCTCCTTGGGCATCCACACGATCCGCTGGATACCGCCCTCGGCGCTGACGAACTTCTTGGAAGAGATGAAGTGACGGCCATGGCCCATGTAGCCGGGGGTCTGGACACCGCCGCCGGTGCAGGAGGCCAGCTCACCGAAGGTCATGCCGGCCGGAGTCATGCCCTTGAACTCACGGTTGACCACGATCACACCGTTGGACATGGGCTCGATGCCGCAGATACACTCGAAACAGCCGCAGGAGGTCATGGGATCCTCCAGGATGGAGTACAGGGTCACCTGCTCCACAGCGCCGTGGGTGGCGTCCTTGACCATCTTGTCCACGCTCTCGAACCGGCCGGTACGCTCGTCGGTACAGCCCTCCTTGAAGATGGGCTGGCAGGGACCGTTGGGGTCCAGCTCATTGGTGGCCTTGGCATCCAGCCAGCTCACCGCGCCGCACAGGCCCAGACGCTCAGGGGTGACCACACAGCAATGGGCAGGGGCGAAGGACTGACACAGGATGCAGGTATAGTAGCGGTCCACGCTCTCGTCGGTCATGGATGCCAGACGGTCGTCACGCTGGGCATAACGGGGCATGGCCACCTCGTCACGGAACCTGGCGGCTTCCACGGGGTCGGTGATGATGGTCACCTGACACTTATCCACCACGGCGTCGAACTCGTTCATGACCATGACATACAGGACCTCGGCGAAGTCCTTCAGCCGCAGGCCGGCCTCATACGCAGCGTTGGACACACGGACACGGACCTGATTGCGCTGACCGGTGTGCATGACGCCTTCCATGTAGTTGAACCATGCGTGGAACTTCCGCTCGATGACGGACTCGAAGTCCACCTGCATCTTCTTGCCGGCCACCTCCACGAAGGTCACCAGCGCCAGCTCCTTGGCCTCGTCGAAGTCGGGACCGACGATGGAGATCTTGTGGTCCTCCACTTCGTTCAATTCCCGGGCCATGACAAGCTCCGCGGTGGGGTTCTTGGAAGACCAGCACTCATTGTGCATATCGGCCTTACGGATGATCTCGCCCTCGAAAGCGGCGGCGAAGGCCACGGGGATGGGCAGCTCGGTGACCTTGATCTTGATGTTCCGCAGTTCCAGAGACTTCTTGACGGTGTCGTTATGGTCGCAGACGGACTCCAGCGCGCCGGGCACCTGATTCTCGCCCAGATCGATGTCCACCACCACAGGGAAGCCCAGAGCGATGGCACCGGCACCGGCGGAGACCACCACAGCGTCGATGGCACCGAAGGTGTTGACGAAAGCAGGGACTCTCTTGCTGGTGTAGTCCAGCAGGCCAGCCAGATCGCCGGGCTTGACGTTGCCGAAGATCAAAGCGGCACGAACCGCCACGGTAACTACATGGATCACAGAGGTCACATCATGGCCCAGGGGTACTGCAGAATTGT
>JAFNXT010000296.1 GCA_017378975.1 Oscillospiraceae bacterium | reverse complement strand
GGACCACTTGTGGCCGGTATGGTAGACCAGATCACCGTTCTGCTCGGCACCACAGCCGGTGCAGGCGTAGACGGTGTAGCCGTCCTCGGTACAGGTGGGAGCCACGGTGGCACCGGGGACGGTGTAGCTGTGGTCGGTCTTGGGCAGGGTCTTGTCCATGGAATAGGCACAGCCGTAGCACTTGGTGTACTCCTTGCCGGTCTTGGTACAGGTGGGCTCGGTCACGCTGGCGATGTAGAAACGGTGACCGGCAGGGATGGTCTGGGTCTCGGTTTTGCCACAGACGGTACAGGTGACGGTCTTGGAGCCGGGGGTCCAGCAGGTGCCTTCCTGGGTCACAGTGCCTTCGTTCCAGCGATGCTCGGTGCATTCCTTGGGAGCGCCACAGGTGGTACAGGTGTCGCCATCGAAGGTATGGCCCTTGGCGGGGACCTTCTCGGTGGTGGTCTGACCGCAGACGGCGCAGGAGTAGGTCTTCACACCGTCCAATACGCAGGTGGGCTCGGTGGTGATACGGCCCTCGTCCATGCTGTGGCCCAGCGCGGCGATGGACTGGGTGGTGGTCTCGCCGCAGAGGGTGCAGGTGAAGGTCTTGACACCGGCCACGGTACAGGTGGGCTCGGTGGTGATCACGCCCTGATCGTAGCTGTGGTCGCAGACGCTGAGGATGATCCATTGGCCGTCGGCGTAGAGATAGCCGTCGCCGGGGATCTCCATGTCGCCGGTCTGCTGGCCGTTGTTGTTATTGAAGATCACATACTGGGCATCGCCGGGGAGGACGTAGCTGAAGATCTGGTCGCCTTCGTCCACCATCTTCTCGCCGGGCCAGAAGATCATGGCCGTGTTGTCGTCGCTCCAGTAGTAGATGTACACGCTGTCCCAGTTGCTTTCGGTGTTATCGTAGAACAGACGGTAGGAAGTGGGGCGCGTATGACCGCAGACGGTACAGGTACCGTCCACGAAGCTGTGGCCTGTGGCCGGGACGGTCTGGGTCGTGACCCAGCCGCAGAGGGTGCAGGTCTTGGTGGTACTGCCGCTGTTGGTGCAGGTGGGAGCGGTGGTGACGGTGCCCTCGCCGTAGGTGTGGACGCAGATCGCGTCATCCTCGTAGGTCGACCAGCTCTGAGAGGACAGGTCGTAGAGGTTCTTGCCTGCAGGAAGGGTCAGGTCGCCGGTCTGCTGGCCGTTGCCTCCGTTGTTGAAGATCACATACTGGGCACTTTCGGGGATCTGGGCTTCGTAGATGCCCGCGCTGTTTTGGGTCATGAGCTTGCCGGGCCAGGCAGTCATGCCGGTGTCCGAATCGGACCAGAAGTAGATGCAGACCTGGTCCCAGCCACCCACATTGGATGCCAGAACGGTCCGCTCCGCTTCTGCGGCGAGGACGATGGCCGGGATCAGGCTCAGCACCATCAGGGCAGCCAGGACCAGACACATGATCCGAACGAAACGTTTGGTATTTTTCATCATATCATCCCTCCATATTGTTCCCTTATTAGGGCATCATATACAGTATATCCTATGATTTACGGTTCGTCAATGGGTGTGGACGTATCGGATCCAAGTCTGTACGACAAAAAAAGGGCGTTGCGTCAAAATGACACAACGCTCCTTCGTTCCGGTCGTCAGACCACACGGCGGGCCACCACGACGAAGCGGCCTTCATCCTGAGATTTGTCACAGGTGGACAGGGTCAGGAGCTTATCGCCGGGCTGGGGGGTGATGCCGGTGTCGTACAGGGACAGTCGCTTGCAGTTCTCCACGAACATATTATACTCCGCCTCAGACTCGGCATCGTCGAACAGATGGTAGGCGAAGCCGATGGTCAGATCGGCGGTGCCCACGAAGACGGCGAAGACCTCGTAGGTATGGTACTCGTAGAGCGTATCGAAGTAGATGTAGCGGTTGTCCATCCACCAGGACTTCTCCTCGAACTTGTGCAGATCGGCGAACATGGTGCCGTTGCTCATGTTGTGGCCGTAGAGGGTGATGTTGTCCGAGGGCTTGTTGACATCACACATGGCACGGGCATAGATGGTGCCGCAGGTGGCGTACTCTTTGTAGAAGTTCCGGCGCAGATAGAAGTTGGGATCGTCCGGGGTCTGGACCACGGGGTAGTCGATCCGGGTGCCGGGCAGCTCGATCCAGCCCACGGTGTCGGGGTTCAGATCGTACATGAGCTGGTACTGGGGCAGGATCTTGGGGCTCCCGTCGTCAGGCTCGGAAGGCTCTGTGGCGGAGGGCTCGGTCACATCTTCGGTGGGCTGTGTCTCGGTCTCGCCGGTGGGATCCGTGGGGACGGGGGGACGGGTAAAGTCCGTGGATGCGGAGGACTTCAGCTCGCCCAGTTCTTCGTACTGTTTATTGCTCAGGACATCCGTGATCACCTTATGGGCGATCAGGCCGAGGCAGACCAGGATCACCAGCACCAGACCTATCACGCAGGTCCAGTAGACGATCTTACGGATCTTGCGGGCCCGTTTCTTGGATCGTTTGCTCATAGGGAGCCTCCTTGCTTCATTTGTTCCATATTATAGCGGAGAGACCGAAAAAAGTAAAGACGATCCAGGGCATCATCTTGTGAAATATGTGTGAATTCTTGACTTTTTCAGGTGTGTGCGGTATACTGGGAGGAGGGATGTGTCTGTGGTGCGCAGCCCTTCCGGGCTGCGACGGCGAAGGCATGCCTTCGCCCTACAGATACGCTCATTTTTGGGAGGTATGGCAGTGGAGAGGAAGATCCCCTGTTTGGGTGGGTGGATCTGTGTGGCGGTCTGCTTCGCTTTGGTGCCGGTGTCACGGTTCGCTTATGTGCGGCTGGTGCCTTTGGCTCTGGGCATCGTGATCGGGGCCTTTTGTTTGGCCCGGTGCCTGAAGGCACCTTCGGTCCGGGTGGTGACGGCGTGGGTGCTGATCCTGGGGGTCTGCACCGGGGCTGTCACCGGCGGTGGGATCCTGACGTATTCCCATCGGGAGCCGGAGAAAGGACTGGACTATATTTTGGTGTTGGGGGCCGGGGTCGGATCTCCGACGCTCCAGGAGCGGATCCGGGCGGCCTATGGCTACCTTTCCGAAAACCCGGACACGGTGGCTGTGGTCACGGGAGGTCAGGGGGCGGACGAGCCCATGACGGAGGCTGCCTGTATGCAGGAGGCGTTGGTGTCCATGGGGATCGGGGCGGACCGGATCTGGACCGAGGACCGGGCCACCTCCACATGGGAGAACCTGCAATATTCTCTGGACATCATCGAGGCGAGGACCGGAGAGCGGCCCCGTCGGATCGGGGTGCTGTCCAGCGAGTTCCATCTGTTCCGGGTCACGCGGCAGGCTTATGACTGGGGCCTTCAGATCGAGGGCATCCCGGCACGGACGGAAGATCCGGAGCGGTGGCTCCATTATTTCATCAGAGAGATCGCCGGTATCTGGCATTATTTGATCTTAGGAGGAGGACAAGGATGATCGACAGAAATTACGCCGAAGGAGGAGAACAAGGATGATCGACAGAAATCACGCCGAATTCGCGTGGGAACAGGCCAGCGCCGTGCTGGGGATCGATTCGCCCTCGGGCTATACGAAGGAAGCGGCCTGTTGGGTGAAGGAGAAACTGGAGGCCATGGGCTTCCGGGCATGGATCACCGTCAAGGGCGGTGTCATGGCGGATCTGGGCGGCGAGGGCACTGAGGGCGGCCTGATGCTGGCGGCCCATCTGGATACGCTGGGTGCCATGGTCAGTCAGATCAAGGGCGACGGACGGCTGAAGCTGACCCCTCTGGGCGGTCTGGAGGCCAACAACGCCGAGACCGAGAACGTCCGGGTCCATACCCGGGACGGCGGTGTGGTGGAGGGTACGATCCAGCTTTGCAACGCTTCGGTCCATGTGAACGGGGCGTATAAGACCACCCAGCGGAGCTTCGACAGCATCGAGGTGGTGCTGGATGCGCCGGTCACCGGGGCGGAGGATGTGAAGGCGCTGGGGATCCGGGTGGGAGATATGGTTTGTCTGGATCCGAGGACCCGGCGGACGGAGCGCGGATATCTGAAGAGCCGCTTTCTGGATGACAAGCTCAGCGTGGGCATCCTGCTGGGCCTGGCCAAGGCGGTGGCTGACCGTAGGGTCGCTCTGCCCCGGCGTGTGTGGCTCCATTTCACCGTGTATGAGGAAGTGGGCCACGGCGGCTCCGGCTCTCTGCCGGAGGGCGTGACCGAGGCGGTCGGTGTGGACATGGGCTGTGTGGGCGAAGGGCTGGGCTGTTCTGAGCGGCAGGTGAGCATCTGCGCCAAGGATTCCGGCGGTCCTTACAGCTATGAGGTGGTGACGAAGCTGATCCGGGCGGCGGAGGATACCGGAGCGGACTACGCCGTGGACGTGTATCCCTTCTACGGTTCCGATGTGGAGGCCACCCTCCGGGCGGGCTTCGATATCCGGCACGGCCTGATCGGCCCCGGTGTGTATGCCAGCCACGGGTATGAACGCAGCCACATGGATGGGGTATACAATACCCTGAAGGTGCTGTGGGGCTATGTGATGGGTCAAAGTAATATTGCGAAAGGATGACATAACATGGATATCATTTGTTCAAGAGAAAGAAAAATGGGGAGGGTCCTTTGTTCTCTGCTGGCGATCGTGCTGGTAGTCGGCTGTCTGTTCATCCAGACAGTCCCCGGTGTCGCGGCGGCGCAGGAGCAGACCGTCTATTTCACCGCCCCGGACGACTGGAGCGAGGTCAACTTCTATTCGTGGTATTCAGGCAGGGGCGAGATCACCTCCGGCTGGCCCGGTGATGCCATGACCCATGTGGGAGGGGCGCTCTATTCCTGCCGGCTTCCCGCGGATGCGGTGAATATCATCTTCAACGATGGGTCCGTCCAGACCCGGGACCTGACGATCCCGTCGGGGAAGGACTGGTATGACTATACCACGGAGTCGTGGTCTGTTTATACCGGTGGATGCCCCCATCCGGGACACGACACCGACGGTAACTGCACCGGATGTGGCGGATATCTCGGTCACAGCTACGTTGACGGCGTTTGCACCGTTTGTGGTGCCGCCGCCTCCGTGCCCGTCACCGATCCCGGTCTGCGTCTGGACTATCCCACCCTCAGCTTCGAGGATGAGATCATCTACAACGTCTACTTCAGCGTTGCCGACCCCACTTCCGTCACGGAGATGGGTCTGATGCTCCTGTCCTCCAAAGATGACAGTGCCACCATCGACGACGCGGTGGGTATCGTTCCCGGCTACGCCACCAACGGTGTGGTCTACCTTGTCAAGTCTGGGGGCATCCCTGCCGCCAACATGGGCGATACTCTGTACTTCAAGATCTACGCCAGACTCACCGACGGCAGCTATGCCTACTCTGCCGCCGGTGGCTACAGCGCCAAAGCCTACGCCGGCTCCATCCTCTCCGGCAACAACTCCGCGGAGATGAAGGCCCTCGTGGTGGCCATGCTGGACTATGGCGCGGAAGCCCAGTTGTACTTCGGTCACGACACCGACGCGCTGGTGAACGATGCTTTGACCGCTGAACAGCAGGCGCTGGTGAAGGGGTACGACAGCACGATGATGGATGCCGTCGTGAAGGCTGACAGCTCCAAGACCGGTGACTTCGTCAGAGTCAACAGTGATTTCAAGTCCCTGTATCCCTCCGTGTCCTTCGACGGCGCTTTCGCCATCAACTTCTACTGCGCTCCCGCGATCACTGTGGATGACGGCATGACGCTGTACTACTGGGATATGGATACCATGGCAAGCGTTGACAAGCTGACCGTGGAGAACGCTACGGGCTCCATGGAGATGACCGATACCAACGGTATGTGGTGGGGTCAGGTGGCAGGCATCGCCGCCAAGGAGATGGACAAGACCTACTACGTGTCCTGCGTCTTCGAGTCTAACGGCGAGACCATCACCACCGGCGTGATCCCCTACAGCCTCGGCAAGTACTGTTCCGACAAGGCCGCCGCTGACGGCGACGCCCAGCAGTCCTTCGCTCAGGCCACCGCCGTGTATG
>JAFNXT010000295.1 GCA_017378975.1 Oscillospiraceae bacterium | reverse complement strand
GGCGAGGGCATGCCCTCGCCCTACAGGGGGGGAGGATCATCGCTGCTGTAGGGCGGCTGGCTGTCCCCCGTCCCCTATGGATGGGACGGTCCGTGTCGTGTTTGTGACTGCAGGCATGATCAAGGTCGCGGTGGCTGGGATATGTTTGGTGTTTTTCTTCACAGGCCTTCTACGTAGCGGTCGATGACTTCTTTGGCGAAGGCACCGGTGCCGGGGCCACCGGCGTTATCGATGTTCTCGGTCATGCTGCCGCCGCCGGCGTAGCTTTCGGCAAGGCTTTTCAGGATCTGGGGGGTACAGGTATAGAAATTCTGGGTAAAGAAGGTCTGCAGTTCCTTGGCCCAAGCCTGGGCCTCCGGGGCGCTGGGGTCCATGGGGCGCATTTGACCCAGACGGACGAAAAACGCCATGACCTGATCCCCAAGGGCCTGTTCCTGTTGCTTCGTGCGGTTACTGGCTTTGGCGGCGTACTCCTGATAGGCTTCGGTCTTCCCGTAGAGGGCCTTGGCCTGAGCGCCATACTCGTCCATTTTTCTTTGATCGAAATTCTCAAAGTCCATATACTTCACTCCTATGGTCGATATCCCTTTGGCAAGGGTGATACGGTCCTGTAATTGGTCCCGTTTTTTCTGCATCAGCCCGATCTGATGCTCCAGCGTGCGGTCCCGGTCGTAGTCCGGGGCATCCAGAACGGCGCGGATCTCCTTCAGCGAAAGCCCCAGCTCACGGTAGATCAGGATCATGCACAGCCGTTCTATGGCTTCATCGTCATAAAGCCGATATCCGGACTCCGTGAGTCGGCTGGGCTTCAGCAGACCGATGGCGTCGTAGTGATGCAAGGTACGGACGCTGATGCCGGTGATCCTACTCACTTCTTTGACTGTCTTCATGGATCCACCTCCTGTCTGGGGTCATTATAAAGCATGACGTTAGGGGAGTGTCAAGAGGAAAGATCGTTTTTTGATGGTCCCCATATGGCAGATCCCTCGACAAATGGGGACGGTGATGCTATAATGGTGGAAAACGCTTTGGGAGGTCCAGCGCATGAGTTTGTTCAATGGATGTCAGGACGGGAAAGGGACTCCTCGGTTGGTGGAGGTCCGATGTCCGGGATGTGGTGACTATGTGGAGGTGTTCATCAAGATGGGCGGTGCTGTGGGTCAGACCGGCACGCTGGTCGCGGATGAGCGTTGCGGCTGTGGCTTCGTGCTGAAGGCCGGGACCTTCGAGACGGAATACGAAAGCTGAGGGACCCGATTTGTACAGCGATGTTTTTTGTAAAGTCTATGACGAGTTCGGCTGGAACTACTATCCGGAAGTTTTCGGGCAGGAGCTTCTGGCATGGATGGACCGACAGCAGATCCGGCCCCGGAGCGCCATGGATCTGGCCTGTGGCACCGGAGTGCTGTGCAGGATCCTCCAAGGGTATGGGATCCGGGTCTCCGGTATGGATCTGTCCGGGGGCATGATCCAGATCGCCAGAGCACACGGGACGGAGATCTCTTATGCTGTGGCCGATATGATCACCTTCCGGCCGGAGGGACAGTATGACCTGGTGACCTGCACAGGGGACGCTTTGAACCATATCCCGGCTCTTTCGGATGTGGAGCAGATCTTCCGGAACGTCTATGACTACACTGCCCCCGGGGGATATTTCGTGTTCGATCTTCTCAATGAACGGGAAGTGTCCACCAGCGAGCCCTTCGAGATGGAGCATACCGACGGTCAGCGGATCTGGTTCCAAATGACCCGGCCCGGAGCGGATCGGGTGGCCCTGACGATCCGGGTCTATGAGGGAGAGCGGCTCCTGTTCGAAGAGGTGATCCGGGAGACGATCCACGAGCCGACGGCGGTCCGGGAGGCCCTTCAGCGGAGCGGCTTCCGGGTGGTCAGCTTCGACGATCATCTGCCGGGGGCGGAAGGCCATGGGACCACATGGTTCGTGGTGGCGAAGAAGGAGGATGTATGAAAAAGGTGAAGATCACCGCCATCCGGAAGGCCTGCTATCCGGATTTGATGGCGAAATACGAAAACCCCATCCAGCACGCCTGTGACGTGGAGGAGGGGTCGGTGTGGATCTCGGTGGACGGGCAAAAGCCGGAGGGGCTTTGCGACAGCGCGTGGGAGAGCATGGCGTATTTCGTTCGGGAGCTGGCGGCCGGGGGTGGAAACTTTTTTGACGGGTGGATGCGAGATCCCTTTTCCGCTTGCATCTCCTGCAATGATGGGTTCCGGCCTGTGAGCTTTTACATCGAAGTGGTATGAAAAAACTGTCACCGTTGCGGTGACAGTTTTTTGAAGAGACCGTCACAGGCCGGGCGTGGGTCCTTTGGTCCCGCTTAGTCCCGGGAGCATTTTTCCGCGTCGATCGCCAGCACCAGCATCAGGGCGCACAGGGCGTCTCTGGGGTCGGCCACGTCGATCACGTAGGTATCGGTCCAGTTGAACAGCTCTTTGGATACGGTGGCCACCGGGCGGCCGGTGCGGTCGGTGATCTGGTAGTCCCATTCCAGCCAGTCGCCGTCGACCTGCCAGCCGTTGCACTCGATATGGTACCGGGGACGGAAGAGGGAGAACTCTTTGCTGATACAGCCGATGTAGTCATCCCCCAGATACATCTCGAATTTGGGCAGGAAGGTCAGGATCCGCTCCTGTATCGAACCCAGCGGGCGGCCCTGCGCGTCGAAGATCTTCAGGCAGTGGCCCCAGGAAAGCTGGCCTTTGACGGTATAGACCGGGCGGCCGGCTTCATCATAGATGTCATAGCTGTCCAGCCATGAAAAAAAGCGTTGTTTGAACAGAAGTTTCATAGGGGGTCCTCCGTTGGTGATCGTGTAAGGGACATCCTACCCTCAAAAGGGAGATGCCGCTTTCCTGCGTCGATCATAGCACATGGGGGCGAAGCATGCAAGGGGTATCAGGGCTTTTTTTGGAACAGGCCGTGACGGTCGCAATACCAGTAAAGTCTCCCCATGCCCCGGAGCTGGAGCCGGGTCTGGGCTTCTCCTTCGGGGTAGAGCTTCACCAGTTGGATCCGGTCGGAGGTGACGTAGGCCAGGAAGGAGATGTAGTGTTCCTTGGTCATGGGGTGGTGGACGGTGATGAAATGCTCGTCCTCCACGCTCTCGATGGTGACGGTGTGGTCCTCGTCCGGATCCTCCGGCTCCAGCGGCGGCAGGGTGATGCCGCAACAGCTCACCACCGCCTCCCCGGTGCTGTGCAGGACGTTGCCGCACAGGGGGCAGACGAAGAACCGGCCCCGGAGCATATTGGCGGAGCGGTTCCGGTTGGTGATGTGCTGACCGTTCATCAGCTCGATCACGGAGATCCCCAGGACCTGGGCCAAAGGCTGGAGCAGGGAGATGTCCGGCAGACCCTTGGCGGTCTCCCATTTGGAGACGGTCTTACTGCTGACCCCCAGCTTTTGGGCCAGCGCCGTCTGGGTCATGTTCCGGGCTTCCCGGAGCTGTTTGATGGTGGATCCGGTGACGTAGTTATCCATGGGGACCACTTCCTTTCATGAGACAGTATAGCACGAAAGGAGGGCGAAGTCGACCTGCGTTCCGTGGACAAAAGAAATGACCCTTGATCTTTCGACTACTCACTTCGAAGATCAAGGGTCATTTCATGAAGTTGTTGGGTTCTGTCATTTGCTTAACCTCTGCTTTCTACAGTTTTAGGGGAGCTTTTGTTAGTACATTGGACTCACTCCTTTTTTGTATCTTTATGATAACTCCGACGGCGGGATCTTTCAAGATGGGATGTTCCATAAAGATCGGGACCAAATTTTGGGCACTTCGAGAATGGACAGCGGGGAGCCTTTTGTGGTATGATATACCTGTTGGGGCCGTGACGGTGTGTTGCGGCCTTTGGCCTTATGTGAGAAAGTCACGGAAGCCGGAGAGGGATCGTGATAGGATAGGGCCATACAAAGCGACACATACTACTTCAAAATAATATCAGGAGGATGACGACGATGAAATATGTTTGCGACGTTTGCGGCTGGGAGTACGATGAGGCTGTGGGCTACCCTGAGGGTGGCATCGCCCCCGGCACCAAGTGGGAGGATATCCCCGAGGATTTCGAGTGCCCCCTGTGCGCTGTGGGCAAGGACCAGTTCTCTGAAGCGTGAATGAACGAAGCGGTGTGGCCGGAAGGTCACACCGCTTTTTTGCGGTGGGTATTGACATGAGGTGTTGCCGGGGATATCATTGATCTGGGAAGTATGGAAGGAGCGTTGAGGGTATGGATATCATACAGGATTTTTACGACAGCATGGCTCCCCATTATGACAAGCTTTTCTTTGATTGGAGGGCATCGGTCGGAGAGCAGGCGGCGATCCTGGACCGGCTGTTCCGGCAGAACGGGTACGGTCGGGATGCCAAGATCCTGGACTGTGCCTGTGGGATCGGGACCCAGTCGATCGGATCGGCGGCCCTTGGATACCCGGTCACCGCTTCGGACATCAGCGCCGGAGCACTGGACGAGGCCAAAAGACGGGCGGCGGAAGCGGGGGTGGATATCCGCTTCGAGCGTGCCGATCTGCGCGCGTTGGGGGAGACGTTTTCGGAAGTCTTCGACATCATCCTCTGCATGGATAACGCGTTGCCCCATATGCTCTCCCATGATGATTTGGTGGCGGCGGTGGGGAGCATCACGGACCGGCTGGCACAGGGCGGTATGTTCGTCGCCAGTATCCGGGACTACGATGCTCTGTTGCAGGAAAAGCCCTCTTATTCTCCACCCTATATCCATCAGACGGAGAAGGGGAGAAGGGTCTCTTTCCAGACCTGGGACTGGGATGGGGAGCTTTACAGATTGGTCCAGTATATCATCGACGATGAAGAGGATCTGCAGATCGGTAAGTTCCGGTGCATTTACAGAGCGACCCGCCGGGAGGAGCTGACGGCACTGCTGAAAGACCACGGATGCAGTGAAGTGGTATGGTACTTCCCGGAGCAGACGGGTCTTTATCAGCCTATGGTGGTGGCAAGAAAGGGTGGCGGGCTATGATGTTTTTCAGGATGTTCGGTATCGGCACGGATGCCGCGATCGCGGGAGGGAAGACCGAAGGTACCGTCACGGCCGTCAAGACCTGTTGGTGGTTCAAGGTCAACACCAAGCCCGTCCGTCGCCATGCAGGGGATGGGGCGGCGTTCCCCCATATCATCCACTTTGACTATCAGGTGGCGGGCCGGTCTTTCACCGGGAAACGCTGGGTGTCATGGAACAGACGGTGCCCGGTGGTAGGGGAGAGGGTCACGGTGCACTATGAGGAAGGTGCTCCGGAGAGGTCCGCGGTGATCGTGTGACAGGAGGAAAAAGTATGAGATTCGATATCGATGCGATGCGATGGACACGGGAGCCTGCGTCCTTTACCGTGTCCCACGACAAGGTAGAGATCGTCACCAAGGCCCATACCGATCTGTGGCAAAGGACCTACTATCATTTCCGCAACGACAATGCCCCGGTGTTCCAGATGGAGACGGAGGAGAAGTTTTTCAGCTTCGTGGTGAAAACTTCCTTTACCGAAAGCCACCACCGCTTCAATCAGTGTGGTATCGCCATGTATCTGGACAGCGAGAACTGGCTGAAGGCCTCCGTCGAATACGAAAACGAGCGGTTCCAGCATCTGGGCAGTGTGGTGACCAACAACGGCTACTCCGACTGGGCCACCACGGCGATCGATGCCTCCATCAAGTCCATGTGGTACCGGCTCAGCCGCCGGGAGGACGATTACTGCATCGAATGCTCCACCGATGGCGTGAGCTTCTCCCAGATGCGGGTCTGTCATATGTGGAAGGGCGGCGGAAAGATCCGCTTTGGCATCTACGCTTGCTCCCCGGAGGATTCCTCCTTCAGGGCGGTCTTCACCAACATGGAGCTGACGGAATGCACGTGGCTGGCCCACGATGGGCAACAGCCGGACGGGGAGTGAAGAAGACACCCATGAGACCGGAGAAAAAGGGGATCCCCTCCAATTATGATCTGCAGGTGGATGTGGCACGGCGTATTTTTTTGGAGCATGATCAGGGGCTGTTGGTCCGGAAGTTCGGGCTCCGGGCAGACGAAGACTGGATCTGGCTGACCTATCTGGGTACGCCCTGCCGGATCTGCAGATCCAGCGGACGGGTCGATGAACTGCTGGATGGAGTATGGACAGAGTGCCGCAGTTTCGGGACGGTCATGACGATCTTTGATCTGCTATGTTACCACAAGGGGCCCGTTGCCCCGGCTCTGTCCCATCAATGGTGTACGGTGGGGAACTTCGTGATCACCGGCGTGACCGACACCACAGCCTTCACGGGCAAGTATGCCGCTTCCTTCGACGGACATCTGGCAGCGCTGACCGCCGCCTGTGAGAACGGTCTCAAGGGCAACTTCCCAGATGTCCTCGGGCATATCAGGAGTAACTCTCAGCTCGATCATGGGGCGCGCCTCTCCGCGGAGCGCGGTGAGATACTGCT
>JAFNXT010000294.1 GCA_017378975.1 Oscillospiraceae bacterium | reverse complement strand
GTGTGGTAACACATTTAGCTGACTGATACTAATAAGCCGAAAGCTTGACCAAAGCGCAGGCTCAGTGTTGACCAAATCCTTGTTGCAGATAAAAGTAGTTTGATGTTCAGTTTTCAGGGTGTATCGGCCTGAACGGAAAGAGATGCAGCTTTAGCTCAGTTGGTAGAGCAACTGACTCTTAATCAGTGGGTCCCGGGTTCGAGTCCCTGAGGGTGCACCAATGGCCCGTTGGTCAAGTGGTTAAGACAGCGGCCTCTCACGCCGTTAACATCGGTTCGAATCCGGTACGGGTCACCAAGTTATCATAGGACGAAGGTCCTTTGATATAAATGATGGTGAAAGCCATCCATAAAGTTCGTATTGATTGTCATGTGGGTCCACCTGTTCCCATCCCGAACACAGAAGTTAAGCACATGTACGCCGACAATACTTTGCGGGTGACTGCACGGGAAGATAGGTAATGCGAACACAAAGAACCGCTACTCGCAAGGGTAGCGGTTTTTCTATGCCTGCAACAGTCCACCGGACTGTTGCGACGGCATGCGCCGAAGGCACTTCCTTTGCTACGCTTCGGTCGCAATACTTTGCCTACACGGGAAGATAGGTAAATAGACTCTACATATTTAGGAGGATTATTATGGCTAAATTAGAACATACACTGACTGGGACATTTGATCAGTGGCTTAACAGAATCGAAGATGGGATCCTGAACGGTAGTATGTCGGCATCCTTGGAGGATTCAAGCGATTTCAGAAGTGGTGATGCACGTTGCAGCGTCCGTGTGTTTGAACGATACAGCTACTTCGGCGGTAACCGTGTGAGTCTGAGTGTGACCTTATTTCAAAATTGTGATGGGCCGATCAGTTTATCTGCGATTACAGCCGGCGGTAGCCAAGCACTGTTTTTTAAGGTGAACACCTGGGGTGAAGAAGCTTTCCTTGATAAGTTGAGAGATCTATTATGATCAAGGAAAGGGTTAAGGTGACAAATTGGATCCATCATCGTACATGACGATATCGTAATACGTAGTTGGGTCTAATTTATACCTTCAATAGTCCACCGGACTGCTGAGTTGGCATGATGATGATTTTGCCTACATGGGAATACAGGTAATGGAGGGAGAGTATGCTATGGCACATATTCTGATGATATGATTGTGAAATCTCTCCGTGATGGCGATAACCTCTCTTATACGAAAAACGGTCTTGATAGCGGTAAGGTATATTACT
This sequence comes from Oscillospiraceae bacterium, assembly GCA_017378975.1. GTDB lineage: Bacteria > Bacillota > Clostridia > Oscillospirales > Oscillospiraceae > Faecousia. The sequence continues at coordinate 5,872 of JAFNXT010000294.1, read as the reverse complement.
TCAAGAGGAGGGCCTGCTACACCGTGGATCGGAATCGTATTTTTCGAGGTTTTTCTGAAACGATCGCCGTCGTCGTTACATGACACTTCATAGTTCGGACCGGGACAGGTTATAGACCTGTCCCGGTCGTCTTTGCGTATGCGCATGAGCGGTTTGCTGCTGTATTACCTACAAATCGATCTGTTTGCTTGCAATCGGGGACGTATTCTGGTAAAATGAAAGAAAAATCATATGGAGGACGGTCGTGGATAAGAAATCGTTGCGTCAGTACATCCGACAAAATAAACGACAGATGACGGAGGAACAGATCGTAGATGCCAGTGAGCGTTTGGGAGAGCTGTTTCGTTCCTGTGAGGAATATAAGCAGGCCAAGACCATTTATGGTTATCTTCCTTATAATCAGGAGGTCCGCACGGTACCGATGCTTCAGCAGGCGATCCTTGATGGTAAGCGTGTGGCTGTTCCCAAGGTCTATGGGGATGAGATGCGTTTCATCTACATGGACGACCTGTCTCAGGTGGCTGAGGGCTATGCCGGGATACCGGAACCGATCGCGGATGGGCCTGTGGCTGACGATCCTACGGCGTTGGTATTGATGCCCGGACTGGCTTTTGACCGGGAGGGGCGGAGGATCGGATATGGGGGCGGCTTCTATGACCGATTCCTGTCTGAGGAATCGAGGCATCCTACGGTGGCTCTTTGTTATGAGTTCCAGATGGTGGAGCAGGTGCCGACGGAGGAATTCGATAAGCGTGTGGACTGTGTTCTTTGGGCGTGAGGAGGAAGTATGGGTCTTGGTGTGATCATCGTGGTAGCAGCACTGACCTTCGGTGTGTGCTATCTGTTGGATAAAGGGTTCAATAAGGTGTTCCGGGGGAAGGTCCAGCATGCGTCCGGGCTTTCTGTTCGGTTGAACAAGCGGTATGCCACCATTGGTCTGGTCATGGCCTTCCTGGGTGTCTGCGCGATCTTTACTGGGCTGAAGGAGGGGATCGCGCTTGCCTTGGGCGGTGGCGTGGTCCTGTTGATCGGTATCGGGGCCATCGTGTATTTCCTGTCCTTTGGTATCTACTATGACGAGGACAGCTTTATCTATACTTCCTTCGGCAAGAAGAGCGTTACGTATCGTTTTGGCCAGATCGAAGGTCAGATGCTTTACAATGTATCCGGCAATATCATGATCGAGCTCTACATGAAGGATGGGAGGTCTGTGTCGCTCCAGTCCACCATGGTTGGTGTGTATCCTTTTATGGACCATGCGTTCCAGCGTTGGTGCCGTCAGACCGGTCGGGATCCGGTTGCCTGCGATTTCCATGATCCGGACAACAGTTGCTGGTTCCCCAATGTGGAGGGTAAATGATGCATATCCCACAGATCGAGACAAGTGAGCTGGAGCTGGTCACCTTTCGGCAGGCTCTGGCGGCGGCGGAGACACCTTCGGAAGAGTATGATATCGGGCGTTGGCTGTATGCGCCCAACTTTTATTCGGAATACCGGTACATCCTTGGGACCCGTGGTAAGAGGCCGTTGATCTGTATCGGCATCAATCCTTCCACTGCCAAGCCTGATGCTTTGGACAACACTCTGAAGTCTGTGGAGCGGATCGCTTTGGGCAACGGCTTCGACAGCTTCATCATGTTCAACGTATACGCTCAGCGAGCTACGAGACCGGACGATATGGAGAAGGTGTGCAATCCTTTGTTGCATCAGGAGAACCTTGAGGCCTTTCGTTATGTACTCTCCATATCCGATCAGCCTGTGGTTTGGGCGGCCTGGGGCGCGATCATCGAGAAGCGTGGATATCTTTCTGACTGCGTGAGGGATATGGTCCAGGTCGGTAAGGACCATGGTGCCCAGTGGTGCTGTGCCGGTGCTATCAGCAAGAAAGGCCATCCCCACCATCCGCTGTATCTGCGTAAGGATGAGAAGCTGAAGCCCTTCGACATCGAAGGGTATCTGGATGGGATGAGGTGAAGCAGATGGATCAGTGTCTTTGTGAAACCTGTTGGCATTACGACTATGATGAAGAATACGACGAGTATTATTGCATGATGGATCTTGACGAGGACGAGGTGTACCGGATCTTCGTTTCACGGCAGAGCCGATGCCCCTTCTATCGGCAGGGCGATGACTATACTTTGGCAAGGAGGCAGTGAGATGAAACGGATATGGGTCTTGGTTTTCGTGATGCTCCTGTTTCTTTGGGGTTGTTCGGAAAAGCCCAATATCACGGAGCCTTCCAACGAGTCTACAGTGGAAACGATCCCGTCGGTGTCGGAAACAACGGTTCGAGTTGTGGAAGGGGATTTGGGACTTCTGGAGCCGAATGCGGCGCTGGAGGCCTTGGGCCTGCGTCGGTATCCATTATCCGGGACGGATCATTATGCCGTCCGTCCCATGGGGGATGGGATCCTGTTGCTTTCCGGCAGCGACGAGACAACTTTGACATACTTGCGGGATGCTCGGGCTCCGGTCTCCGTCACCCTCACGGATATCCTGCTGTCTGTTGACGATGCGTCCTGGACGATCGGTGAGAAGGGCATCGTATATTACGATGAGATCTACAATGAAATGGTGGAGCTTGACGATCAATTCCGGGAGGTGCGGCGGCTTCCTATGCCGGTCGATATGGGCCACGCACCTGCATTTTCTTCGGATATGGAGCATGCTTACTATTTTGACCGAAAGGGGAAGCTTCGGGCGCTTGATCTGGAGTCCGGTATCAGCAGGCTTTTGGCAGACGAGAAGACTGGAGATCCCTATATCAGGACGATGCACTTCGGTGACTCTCTTTTGGAATGCGTGATCTGTGTGGAGGGCGTATCCGAGTATCTGATGATCGATGCTGCCACAGGTACCACTTTGTTCCGTACATCAAACGCTTTGGAGCTGGATACCTCGGAAGATTGGTATTTCGTTCCGTGGAAAGAAGGTCATGCAACGGAGCTTGTTTTCGGAGAGCGGGCAGGGGAGCGTTCCTGCTTCTCGCCTCAGATTCAATCAGATGCCTTTCCTTTGGCCTCCCATCGCAGTGTGGTGTGTTTGTCTGATACCGGGGATGGATGTCAGTTGCGCCTTTATGACCTTACGGGATCGTCTTCTGTGAGCACCATAACACTTCCGGGATCTGGTATTTTGGATCTGACGATGGATGATCGCTTAGACTGGGTATGGGTCTTGGGTGAAGCGCAGGATGGAAGCCAGGTGTTGTATGGTTGGGATCCTTCCGTGGTGGCCCGTGGATCACAGGATCCCTATGTGACACCGTATTATACGGTAGACTTTCCGGATACGGCAGGATTGGAACGGATCGCACAGGAGGCCAAGGCTTTGGGTGACCGGTTCGGAGTGAAGGTCCTGGTATATCGGTCGGCGGCGGAGACACATCCATCTGGCTACATGTTCGAAGCGGAGTATTTGGTGTCGGCCTATGATCTTTATCTGGACCTGTTGGAACAGCAACTGGAGCGCTACCCGGTATCGATGATGAAGAAGCTGGGGAAGAGCTCCGGTAATGGAAGACTGACCATCAGTCTCGTGCGTACGATCAGCGGTGACGGTGAGTTGGGTGGCCTTTCTGCTACAGATGGGACCCAGTACTGGAAGGCTGGGGATGCGTACCTGACTTTAGCTATGGGCCAGAACTTTGTGAGGTCTTTCCATCATGAGTTGTTCCATGCCATCGATACCTATGTTTTGGCAGAGACGAAGGCTTATGATTTCTGGGATTCCATGAATCCCGAGGGCTTCAGTTATGACAATGACTATGTGAAAAATTCCTTTCGGGATCCGGAGCAATATGTGACAGGGGAAGATCGGGCTTTCGTGGATACGTATTCGATGAGTTTCCCAAAGGAAGACCGGGCCAGGATCATGGAATATGCGGTCATGGAGGGACAGGAGGAGGTGTTCTCTTCCAATACGATGCAAAAGAAGCTGAAAACTCTATGCCGCGGTATCCGTAGCGCTTTCGGGCTCAGCAACGTTTCTGAAGCGTTGCTCTGGGAGCAGTATCTGGATGCGTCATAGGCGTAACAGTGTATCTCCCACATACCTTTTGGTGGGTGAAGGCTATCAAATATGGTGGGCGATCATGTAAACAGGTCGCTTGATAAAATACGAAATACGTTGCGTATCAGTAACGATCACGGACGATTTCAATGATCACAGTTGCGAGAGGTTATTATGGACGATCAAATGTATCGGATGCTGTTGCTTGAGAATCAGCTTTGCTTTCCTTTGTATGCTTGTTCCCGGGAGATGATACGGCTGTATAAGCCATATTTGGACCAGTTGGAACTGACGTATACCCAATATATCACCATGATGGTCTTGTGGGAACGTGGTTCCGCGACAGTAAAGGAAGTGGGGAAGGCCCTGTATCTTGATTCCGGGACTTTGACACCGCTTCTGAAGAAGCTGGAGGCCAAGGGCTTGTTGACCAGAAAGCGTTCTACTGAGGATGAGCGCAATCTGATCGTTTCCATCACGGAAAAGGGACTGGCACTCAGAGATAAGGCAGTGGGGATCCCCGGTTCTATGGCAGGATGTGTGGCGCTGGATCCGGAGGAGACCGGTACGCTGTATCGTTTGCTGTATAAGCTGCTGTCCTATGTGGATGATGAGAGGGCATGATGGAAAAGCTGCGACAGATGATCTTCTGCCGAAGGTCGGTGCGAAAATATTTGGACCGGTCGGTGACGGAAGAGGATAAAGCGAGAATACTTGAGCATTTTCGGTCCACGAAATCACTTTGGCCGGATATCAGGGTGGAAGCCAGGATCGTGGCGTCGGATGAGGTACGGTTTTATTTCCCGTGGAGATCCCCGTACCTGCTGGCTGTTTACAGCGAGGAGAAAGCAGGTGACCTGGAGGAAGTGGGGTTCCGCTTGCAACAGACGGATCTGTTCATCCAGAGTCTGGGCCTTGGTTCCTGCTGGCTTGGATTAGGGAAGCTTCGTAAGGATGCCCCTCAGGTGGAGGGGCTCCGGTTCGTTATGCTTTTGGCCTTTGGTCATCCGGATGGGGTGCCGCTTCGGACGGCGATCTCTCAGTTCAACAGGCGGGGCCTTGAGGATATTTCTGACCGACGGGATGAGCGACTGGAGCCTGCCCGATTGGCGCCTTCCAGCACGAATTCTCAGCCATGGTTTTTCGTTCACGGTGAGGATGTGATCCATGTATATCAGACCCAGGCTGGGTTGCTTCGGCACAGGATGCTGGGGGAGATGAACAGGATCGATGTTGGGATCGCGTTGGCTCATCTGTATGTGGCTTATCCCGAAACGTTTCGGACTGTACAGACGGATGCTCCTGAGGTGAAGGGGTATCGCTATGTTTGCTCTTTCAAAATTTGAAAGGGACTGATCAGGTGGGATATTTGTGCGGCGAAGGCATGCCTTCGCCGCAGTTTTTTGTTCTGTGAAAAACAGAGTGCCCATTTTGTGGGTGAAGACTTCCTCCGGTCTTTCGGCCCCCTCATTCATGAGTGGCGAGTTCGCCGCCCCGTGGGCGGCGACGGCGAGGGCAAGCCCTCGCCCTACAAGGGGGCTCGCTGTGATCGTAGGGCGGGGGCTCGGTTTTACGGAGCAAAACCACATCGCCCACTTTGTGGGCGATGACTCCCGCCGTCACGTCTGACGTCGTGCCGCCCTACGGGGGACGTGGCAGGATGACCGTAGGGGCGGGTCTCCTGACCCGCCCGTCCGGGATCCATGGGATCCCGGGGTGCGACATGGTACCATCTGCACGGTCCTGACGGACCGTGACGGCGAGGGCATGCCCTCGCCCTACAGTGACGGATCAACGAGCTGTAGGGCGGGGGCTCGCCCCCGCCGCTGTTTTTCGCTTTGCGAAAAACAGATCGCCCACT
>JAFNXT010000293.1 GCA_017378975.1 Oscillospiraceae bacterium | reverse complement strand
TCCGGGAGTTCTCTGTGGCGGTGGATGGGTATGGGAAGCCTTATGTCCTTGGGCAGGAGGGGTTCCATTTCAATCTGTCCCATTCCGGTCGCTGGGTGGTGTTGGCTTACGGCGACGGGGCTGTGGGGATCGATGTACAGAAGACCGAAGATCCGGCCAAGGCAGAGAAAGTCTGCCGACTGTTCGCTCCGGAGGAGCGGGACTTCGTCATGGGGGCGGAAGGCCGGGAGCGTCTGGAGCGGTTCTATGGCGTTTGGACCGCCAAGGAGAGTTATCTGAAGTATCTGGGCGTGGGATTGCGGAAGTCTTTGGGGTCCTTCTCGGTGTTGCCGGATGGGGGTCATCTGGGGGTGCGGTTCAGCGGTTCCATCCATGAGGGCTACTGTCTGACCCTGTGCGCCAAAGAGCCGGTGACGGAGTTCACATGGCGGGACACGCCGGTGTTATGACTGGAGACCGGCAGGGGCGCTCCTTCCGGTACGGTCGTGCCGTGTCAGCTCCCCCGGGGCATCGTTCAACAAACTGCGGGGCGTGTCGCTCACGACACGCCCCGTTGGTGTTCGGTCGGTCCCTCCTGTGCTTCGCCGGGGGCGAGAGAGCTGAGGAGGTCCAGCAGAGGGGACAGGTGGTCCGGGTCGGCTTCCTGCCAGGGACCGTTTTCTTTTTTGAGGTAGCGGTCGCCACGGAAGGTATAGTGGCGGCTGGTGCCGTCGGTCAGGAGCAGGGACAGGTGGCGTTCCGGCTGGGCTTCCGGCTCGGTCTTGAGCAGGAGCAGTTGTCCCGGCTGGCGCAGAGCATTGAGGATCTGGCGCATGGTCTGCGGATCGGAGCAGTCGGTCCGGTCATCTGCCTGACGGATGCAGATCATCCGGACCACTGCCTGAGGAACGGGCGGTGGCTTTTTCACGATGCGGCCCCATACAAAGGTCAGAGCTATGAGGGCTAAGATCCAGCGCCATTTCATCCGATCACCTTCTTGAGAAAAGTTTGTGCGATCCTTTGCCGATCACTCTGGAAAATCCAGAGCATATCCATAGCTTTTTCCTCAGTACTGTGATATGATATAAAAAATGTAGGAAAGCAGGTGGGATGGCGTGAAGGAACTTTGGTCGAAGATCTGTGAGGCTTTGCTGTCGGCGCTCCCGATCACGGCGATCGTGTATGTATTGGCGTTGACACCGCTGTTCGATCTGAACGGTACGGAGCTCGTCACCTTCTCCGTGGGTGCGGTGTTGCTGGTGGTGGGCATCGGTATGTTCAATCTGGGCGCGGATCTGGCCATGACGCCCATGGGTTCCCATGTGGGTGCGGGCCTGTCCCGTCAGCGGAAGCTGGGGCTGTTGCTTCTGGTGTGCTTCGTGCTGGGCATGCTGATCACCATCGCGGAGCCGGATCTGCAGGTGCTGGCGACACAGGTCAGCGCGGTGATGAACGGTACCGTGCTGGTTTGGGCCGTGGGCATCGGTGTGGGATCCTTCCTGATGGTGGCGATCGCCCGGATCGTGTTCCGCAAGACTCTTTCCAACATTCTGATGCTGTTTTATATGCTTCTGTTCGCGCTGGCGCTGATGCTGGCGGTCAACGGGAACATGAGCCTTCTGCCGCTGGCCTTCGATTCCGGCGGCGTGACCACGGGACCGATCACGGTGCCCTTCATCATGGCCTTGGGCGTGGGCATCTCCAGCGTGCTGGGCGACAAGCATTCTCAGGAGAACAGCTTCGGTCTGGTGGCCCTTTGCTCCATCGGACCGATCCTGGCGGTGCTGTTGCTGGGCGTGTTCTCCCGGGGCGGCATGGCCTATGAGGTGCCGGACTATACGGTGAGCCGGGACATCGTCGGCGCGTTCCTGCACACCATGGGGCACACCGCCAAAGAGGTGGCGATCGCCCTTGGTATGATCGTGGTGTTCTTCCTCGTCTGCCAGATCATCTTCCTGAAGCTGCCCAAGCGGCGGCTGAAGAAGATCGCTGTGGGCGTGTCCTTCACCTATCTGGGTCTGGTGCTGTTCCTCACCGGTGTCAACGTGGGCTTCATGCCCATCGGCTACAAGCTGGGCCTGCAACTGGCGCAGGGGAGCCGTTGGTTCCTGATCGGCTTCGGGCTGGTCACCGGTGTGCTGGTGGTGCTGGCGGAGCCTGCGATCCATGTGCTGAACAAGCAGGTGGAGGATGTCACCAGCGGTTTCGTCACCAGAAAGGCGATGATCTGCGGTCTGTGCGTGGGCGTGGGCGCTTCCATCGCTTTGAGCATGGTGCGGATCGTGTTCGATTTCTCTCTGGTCTATTACATCATCCCCGGCTATTTCCTGTCGCTGGCGCTGAGCCTGTTCGTGCCTCCGGTGTATACCGCCATCGCCTTCGACTCCGGCGGTGTGGCCAGCGGTCCCATGACCTCCGGCTTCATCCTGCCTCTGGCGATCGGTGCCTGTGTGGGGCTCCAGGGGGCGGACGCAGTGCTCCGGGATGCCTTCGGTGTGGTGGCGCTGGTGGCCATGACGCCGCTGATCACCATCCAGCTCCTGGGCTTCCGGGCGATCGTGGCCGACCGGGTCCGTGAGCGGAAGGCTATGCAGAAGATCCTTGGCGCCGATGATCAGCAGATCATCGAGTTCATGTAAGGAGGAGAGGAAATGGCAGATCGTATCGATACCTCGGCGGTCAGGAAGCTCAAGCTCCTCGTTACGGTGGTGGACCGGCCCAAGGGCGAGTTTTATCTTGACTATATCAGCCAGTTCGAAGTGAACCAGCAGCTCCTGCTCAGCGGTCTGGGTACCGCCAGCTCGGAGCTGGTGGATCTGCTGGGGCTGAATATCCACAAAGCGGTGATCCTCAGTGTGGTCCGGGAGGACCGGATGGATGCCGTCATGCTGGGGCTGGAGGAGAAGTTCCGGACTATCCGCAACGGCAAGGGCATCGCCTTCGCCGTGCCCCTGAGCAGTGTGATCGGCGTGAACCTGTACCAGTTCCTGAGCAACAACCGACTGAAGAAGGGAGAATGACCATGACCACCAAGGAACATGAAGTGATACTTGCCATCGTGGACTCCGGCTTTGCCGAAGACGTGATGGAGGTGGCCCGGGAGAACGGTGCCCGGGGCGGCACGATCCTCAGCGCCAGAGGTGTGGCGGGGGAGGAAGCTGCGGCCTTCTTCGGGATCACCCTCCATGCGGAGAAGGAGATCCTGATGATGGTGGTGGAAAAGGCAGTCCGCAACGATATCCTCAACGCCATCTACAAGCAGATGGGCATGGGGAAAAAGGCCCACGGCATCGCCTTCTCCCTGCCGGTCAGCGACGTGGCAGGACTGGTGAAGGAGCCGGAGCCTGCGGAAGGATAAAGTATGATCACCCCGTTGCAAAATTT
>JAFNXT010000029.1 GCA_017378975.1 Oscillospiraceae bacterium | reverse complement strand
GCGCTCCACATTGGTGGAATCTGCCAGTAGCGCCAGAACGCCCTGCTGGCCCAGCTCGCCCAGACGGGCCAGATCGATCATGCCGTCCTTGGCAGTGGGGTCGATCTTGAAGTCACCGGTGAAAACGACATTGCCCACAGGGGTACGGATGTTGAATGCCACCGCGTCGGCGATGGAGTGGTTCACATGGATAAACTCCACGGTGAAGCAACCGGCACGGACCACGTCGCCGGGTTTATGGGTGTGCAGTTTCACCGCACCCGACAAACCGTGCTCTTCCAGCTTCAGCCGGATCAGACCGTTGGTCATAGCGGTGCCGTGGATCGGACAGTTCACCTGCTGCATGCAGTAGGGGATGGATCCGATGTGGTCCTCGTGGCCGTGGGTGATGAACATACCGCGAAGCTTCTTCTGGTTGGCCACCAGATAGCTGAAATCCGGGATCACCAGATCCACGCCGTACATATCCTCGTCCGGGAAGCTGACGCCGCAATCCACCACGATCATGTCCTTGCCGTATTCCAGCACGGTGATGTTCTTGCCGATCTCGTCCAGACCGCCCAGAGGGATGATCTTCAGTTTTTCTGCCAAATAAATGCTCCTTTCAAAAATAGACGCAACAAAAGCAGGCAACCGCATCCTTCATTCCATGGCCCTGTATCGCCGGGAAGGAAGGAAACGCCTGCAGATATGTTTGGTTTTCGGACGGAGCGCCGTCAGCCGCCACGGATCGCTCCAAGTCGCCCGGGGCTGCCCCCCCGGCGCGTACTGTGTATAGTATAACACGATCTTCCAGAAATGTACACAGAAATTATTCGGTGGGATCCGCTGTATTTTTCGTCCGTGCCGGGCGCTTTTTCGGAAAAACGTTCAAATAGCGGTTGCGTGATGGGCGGATGTTTGCTATAATGATAAAGATATAGTGGAGCAGTGGCGTTTTGGATCACTGTGTGGAACAGGAGGCGAGGCCATGAACAACAAAAGTTTGCCCAGACGGCTCCAGCCGGGGATGGATCGGTCCTTCATCGTACTGATCGTCTTCTGCGCGCTGGCGCTGGTCTTCCAATATTATATGCTTGCGATCGTGGAAGCGGTGCTGACGGCGCTGTTCTTCGTGTACTATCTGGTACTGCGGGCCCGTCGGAACAAGGAGATCCGTTCCTTCATCCAGTCCACCTTTGAGACACTGGATGTGACCATGAAGGCGGAGAACCCCTTCCCCATGGTCCTGGTCCGGCTTGTGGACGGCGGTATCATCTGGGGCAACGATAAATTCTCTACCCTCACCGGCTTCCGGGAGAAGATGTATGAACAGCGGCTGTCGGATGTGGTGGAGGGGCTCCCCACGGACTGGCTGGCCTCCGGGCGCAGTGAATACTCTCAGGACGTGGTGGTCAACGGGCGGCGCTATCGGGTCCACGGTTCCATCGCGCGGGGGGATGACCGTCATTCCATGATGATGGGTATGATGTATTTCACGGACCTGACGGAGATGTATCAGGTGCGTGACGAGTATATCCGGTCCCGGCCGGTGGTGTCGATCATCCTTGTGGACAATTACGAGGAGCTGACCATGAACCTGTCGGAGAGCGCGATCTCTACCATGAACGCCGAGATCAATGACATCATCACCAAATGGGCGGAGGGGTATCACGGTCTGCTCCGGAAGCTGGAGCGGAACCGTTATCTGTTCGTCTTTGAGAAACGTTATCTAGAGGAGGCCCAGAAGGGCAAATTCTCCGTACTGGAGGACATCCATCAGGTGGTGAACCCCTCCGGCTTGGCGGCTTCCATCTCCTTCGGTCTGGGCATCAGCGGAGAGAGCTTCGAGGAAAGCTATGATTTCGCCGCCCTCGCCATCGAGATGGCCCTGAGCCGTGGCGGTGATCAGGCGGTGATCAAGGACCGGCTGAACTTCACCTTCTACGGTGGCAGAGCCAAGGAGGCGGACCGTCGGAGCAAGGTCCGGTCCCGTGTGACAGCCAACTCTCTCATGGAGCTTTTGGGTCAGAGCAGTCAGGTGTTCATCATGGGACATCGGAACGCGGATCTGGATGCTGTGGGTGCCGCCATGGGCATCGCCTGTATGTGCCGTAAGAAGGGCAAGAAAGCCTATATCGTGATCGATCTGGAACGCAATGCCGCCAAGCGGCTGATCGCTCAGATCCAGCAGGTGCCGGAATACCGGGATGTGTTCATCTCCGGGCCCGATGCTCTGCTCATGTGTGACAACCGCTCCACTGTGGTGGTGGTGGATACCAACCGGCCCGATCAGGTGGAGAGCAAAGCGCTCCTTGAGGCTTGTTCCCGTGTTTGTGTGGTGGATCATCACCGCAGAGCGGTGGATTACATCGATCCGGTAGTGGTGAATCTCCACGAGCCCTACGCCTCCTCCGCTTCGGAGCTGGTGACGGAGCTTCTGCAATACTCTGTGGAGAAGGCCGATATCCTGCCGATCGAGGCCATGTCCCTGCTGGCCGGTATCTTCCTGGATACCAAGAGCTTCAATGTCCGTACCAATGAGCGGACCTTCGAGGCCGCGGCGGTGCTCAAGCGCATGGGCGCTGATACGGTGGAGGTGAAGAAGCTCCTGCAAAGCGATTTCCAGGAGACCATGTCCAAGTATCAGATCATGAAGGCATCCCGGCTGTATCATCAGGACATCGCCATCGCCGCGCTCAACACCCAGACCACCCGGCCTTTGGCGGCGCAGGCGGCGGATGAATTGCTGAACATCTCCGGCATCGCCGCATCCTTCGTGCTGTATCCTCAGGATGGGCAGGTGATCATCTCCGCCCGGTCTCTGGGTGATGTGAACGTGCAGGTGATCCTGGAGCCTTTGGGCGGCGGCGGTAACGCGGCCACCGCAGGCGCACAGGTGAAGGCGGAGTCTGTGAAGGAAGTGATGGACCAGCTTCTGGCTTCCATCGACCAATATTATGAAAAATGATCCTGTCTGCCAGACGGGATCCAGGATAAGGAGAACTGATATGAAAGTTATTTTGTTGCAGGACGTGAAGGGCAAGGGCAAGAAGGGCCAGATGATCGAGGTGTCTGACGGCTACGCCAGAAATTTCATGCTGCCCCGGAAGGTGGCCATCGAGGCTACCGCTGATGCCATCAATACCATGAAGATGAACGACAAGGCCACGCAGGAGCGGATCGCCCGGGAGAAGGCGGAGGCTCTGGCCATCTCCAAGCAGCTCAGAGAGATGACCCTCACCGTCACCGCCAAGGGCGGCGGCAACGGACGGCTCTTCGGATCTGTCACCAATCAGGAGATCGCGGACGCGCTGGCGAAGAACGCCGGTATCAAGCTGGATAAGCGGAAGATCGTGATCTCCGATGCCATCAAGAACGTGGGCACCTACACCGTCACCTGTAAGCTGGGCTATGAGATCTCCGCACCGCTGACGGTGAAGATCGAGGAAGCTTAAGTAAACGAAGACAGGGGAAATGAGATAGTTCAGACCCGTGATCATCTCACATCCCGTATCTCATATTTGAAATCTACGAAAGGGGGAGTCGTCATGGATGAAGCGCTGCTCGAACGTCAGCCGCCCCATTCTCTGGAGGCGGAGCAGGCGGTATTGGGTTCGATCCTGATCGACAGCCGGTGTGTCACAGAGGTGATCGGTCTGCTGAAGCCGGAGGATTTCTATCTCCAGCAGAACCGGGAGATCTACGAGACCATCTATACCATGTTCAACTACTCCCAGGCGATCGACCCGGTGACGGTGCTGAACAAGATGAAGGAGCTGGGCGTCCATCGGGACGATTCGAGAGATTACGTGCTCCAGCTCATGCAGATCACGCCCACCGCCGCCAATGTGGTGCGATATGCCGGTATCGTGCGGGATATGGCCATGCTCCGGGGGCTGGCGCAGGCCGCTGTGGATATCTCGGAGACGGTCCACGCACAGGTGGGCACCCCGGCGGAGATGCTGGAGTCTGCCGAGAAGAAGATCTACGCGCTGCGCAAGGGTGAACGGGGCGACAGTCTGGAGCACATCGGCACCATCCTCTACAAGGTCTTCGACCGGTTGGAGGAGTTGAGCCGGTCTGATTCTCTGATCCCCGGTCTGTCTACGGGACTGCGGGATCTGGATATGAAGATCAATGGCCTGAATAAGTCGGACCTTCTGCTGATCGCCGCCAGACCTGCTATGGGTAAGACCTCCTTCGCTTTGAACATCGGTCTGAACGTGGCGAAAAAGTACAATAAGACCGTGGCCTTCTTCTCGTTGGAGATGTCTCGGGAGCAGTTGGCTATGCGTCTGCTGTCCGGCGAGAGCTTCGTGGACAGCCAGAAGATGCAGACCGGCAAGCTCTCTGAGGAAGAGTGGGAGCGTCTTTGTAACGCTTCCGTGGCTTTGAGCCAGACGGATATCCGTTGTGATGACAACCCCTCGATCACTGTGGCGGAAATGAACGCGAAGCTTCGCCGTGTGGAGGATCTTGGGCTGGTGATCATCGATTACCTCCAACTGATGACCGGTTCCGGGTACGGAAAGGGCAGCGGCGAGAACCGTGTGCAGGTGGTGGGTGAGATCTCCCGTAGCCTGAAGATCATGGCCAAAGAGCTGAACGTCCCTGTGATCTGTCTGAGCCAGCTGTCCCGTGCGGTGGAAAGCCGTACCGACAAGCGACCGATCATGTCCGATCTTCGTGAATCCGGTGCCATCGAGCAGGACGCTGACGCGATCTTGTTTTTGTACCGTGATGATTACTATAACCCCAACAGCGAGGAGAAGAACGTGGCCGAGTGTATCGTGTCCAAGAACCGTCATGGCGAGACAGGCACGGTGAAGCTCCAGTGGCTGCCCCAGTTCACGACCTTCGCTGACCGGGAGTGGAAGCATGCTGAATAAGCTGGTAAGCTTCATCCGGCGGTATGAGATGATCTCGCCGGGGGATACGGTGGTTTGTGCCGTGTCCGGTGGTGCCGATTCGGTGGCACTGCTGTTTGCGATGTACCTTTTGAAAGAAAAACTCCAGATCCGCCTTCGGGCCGCCCATTTCGACCATCAGCTTCGTGGCGAGGAATCGGACGGAGATGCGGAATTCGTCCGACAGCTCTGCGCTCGGTTCGATATCCCACTGACGGTGGGGTCCGGACCGGTGGTGGCAGGACAGAAGGGACTGGAGTCGGCCGCCAGAGATGCACGGTATGCCTTCCTTATGGGCCTTGAAGGCAAGATCGCCACGGCCCATACCGCTGATGACAATGCGGAAACGGTGCTGATGCGGTTGGTCCGGGGCACCGGGCTGAAGGGACTGGGGGCGATCGCTCCGGTCCGGGGCCGGATCATCCGGCCTATGCTGACCGTGACCCGGCGAGAGGTGATGGCGTTTCTGG
>JAFNXT010000292.1 GCA_017378975.1 Oscillospiraceae bacterium | reverse complement strand
GGGCTATCAAGCAATGCACCGGTGGCTCAATGGATAGAGCATCGGATTCCGGTTCCGAGGGTTGGGGGTTCGAGTCCCTTCCGGTGTACCAAAAAAGTCTCTTTTGTCTATCAGACAAAAGAGACTTTTTTGAGTGATGCGTTCCTTGCGGAACATGATGCGCACTTTGTGCGTGATGCAGGCTTCGCCTGTGATGCACGCCTTCGGCGCGTGGGCGGAACGCATCGCATCATCTATCACAGCATAGCTGCATCACTTATCACTTATTTACTAACAAGCTTGGATCATGATATAATATAAGAAATGAGGTGTATATTATGTCGGAATCAAAGCTAAAAAATCTTTCTATGGAATTCTCCGTTGATATTATTGAATTGGTAAAGCATCTAAAATCCGTCAAGGAGTCGATCATCTCCAATCAAATCGGCAGAAGTGGTACAAGTATCGGCGCCAATATCCATGAAGCACAGTACGCACAAGGCAAAAAGGATTTTATTTCAAAACTTGAAATTGCTTTGAAAGAAGCAAGCGAAACCGGATATTGGCTTGAACTCTTGTATAGAACAAAATATATCGATGAGCAAACATTCAAAACACTTTCTGCAAAATGCACATCACTCCGAGCGATGTTGATCGCATCCTGCCGAACTGCAAAGGAGAATTCCAAATGATAATACGAAAAGACGGTTATGCTCTTGACGTGGATATAGAAGCAACACGCAGGTATTCCCAAGAGCATTCGCTTTGCGAATGCGATGAAGACCGCAATCTGTACGCCCAAATTCGAGAGAGATTCCCTAAACTAACAGCGTTTCTCGCAGAATTAGGTTTGTTGATCGACAGACCTGATGAGACAGGCCCTTGCGCTATGGATGATCATATAGACTATCATTTTGTTGCCTACACCGTCATTGGCAACATATTGGAATCTAATAAGTATGAAATCGATATGTTTGATGGTGGATCGTTTCTCAACATCGTTATTGACCATTGGTATATTCCCAATGATCAAAAAACAGATGGGTATTTTACAGTGACCGTTTATGGCATTGATTTACCATGGGTTTTAGACGAGCCTTTCCCTAAAAACACAACACCGATCAAGACAAGTTCTTTACTTGAACGAATTCGAAAACTCCTTTTTCGAAATTAAACTACTTTTAGTCGTTCTTACCCCTACTTGCGCTACTTTTGGTCGCTCTTTCGCATGTAAAAACCCTCTTTTGTCTACCAGACAAAAGAGGGTTTTTACAATGATATCCGTTCCCTGCGGTAACGAAGGAACGGATATTATATCATGCTTGCGTAGAATGTATATAATACGGATTTGCCGTATATCATAATTTGACCACGTTATAATTTTTTATAAAACTTGAATTTTAAAAAACGACTGTAGGGACACCGCTCCTGCGGTGTCCGCAGCCTGTCGAAAACCCTTCAGACATGGTACATTCACGGCTCTTAGCGAGTCGCAGAGGGGGCCGGGGCGCGGAGCACCTTTTTCGACACGCTGAAGCGTGTCATCCGTGGGGGATGACACGCTTTTGGTGTTTATTGTGCGTTCAGTTCCTCGGCGGCTTCCGTTTGGATGGCTTCGTCGTAGGAGAGGATGGGGGCAACGTCCTTTTTGTGGATGTTGCGGGCGATGTAGTTTTTTGTGATCTTCATGACCAGGGGGGACAGGGCCACCACGCCGATCAGGTTGGGGAACATCATCATGCCGTTGAAGGTGTCGGAGATGTCCCAGGCCAGGGAGGAGGTCATGACGGCACCCAGCAGGATGGTGACGAGGTGGATCAGCTTGAAGATGAAGGTGGTCTTGGCACCGAACAGGTACTCCCAAGCCTTGGCACCGTAGTGGGACCAGCCCAGGATGGTGGTGAAGGCGAAGAGGAACATGGCGATGGCGATGAAGCGGCTGCCGATGTTGCCCCAGCTGAAGACGGTGTTGAAGGCACCGCCCACCAGCGTGGCATCGGTGTAGCCCTCCAGGATCTGGCCGGTGGCGAGGTCGTAGGCACCGCTGGTCAGGACCACCAGAGCGGTCATGGTGCAAACCACCATGGTATCGGCGAAGACCTCGAAGATGCCCCACATACCCTGCGCGACGGGCTCACGCACATTGGAATTGGAGTGGACCATGACGGAGGAGCCGAGGCCGGCTTCGTTGGAGAACACGCCACGCTTGAAGCCCTGGGTCATGACCTTGCTGATCACGACACCCACGCCACCGCCGATGGCGGCGATGGGCTGGAAGGCACCCTTGAAGATCGCGGCGAAGGAAGGCAGGATGCTCTCATAGTTGACGGCGATGACCGTGATGCTGCCCAGCACGAACAGGACCACCATGACGGGGACGATCTTCTCCGCGGCGTTGGCGATCCGCTTCAGACCGCCCAGCGTGATCATGGCGGCCAGGATCATGACCACGGCACCCAGGATCACGTTATACAGGCTCAGACCGCCCAGCACTTCCGTGGAAGCCAGTTCGGTGATGGGGAAGGCGGAGGCCACGTTGGCCACGATCTTATTGACCTGACCCATGGAGCCGATGCCGAAGGAGGCCAGCAGGGTGAAGACGCTGAAGAGGACTGCCAGCACCTTGCCGGGGATCTTCATGCCCTTCTTGCCGCCCAGACCGTCGGCCAGATAGTACATGGCACCGCCGCTCCACTCGCCGTCCTTGTTCCGGCGGCGGTAGTAGATGCCCAGCACGTTTTCGGAGTAGTTGGTCATCATGCCGAAGAAGGCGGCGATCCACATCCAGAACACCGCGCCTGCACCGCCGATGCAGATGGCGGCGGCCACGCCGGCGATGTTGCCGGTGCCGATCGTGGCGGCAAGGGCGGTACACAGGGCCTGGAAGGGAGAGATCGTGCCCTTGTCCTTGGTATGGCCCATGACCTTCTTGGTGAACAGACTGCCGATCGTGTGCTTCCACCAATGGGCGATCCGGGTGACCTGGAAACAGCCGGTCAGCACGGTCATGAGGACACCGGTG
This sequence comes from Oscillospiraceae bacterium, assembly GCA_017378975.1. Taxonomy (GTDB): domain Bacteria; phylum Bacillota; class Clostridia; order Oscillospirales; family Oscillospiraceae; genus Faecousia. The sequence continues at coordinate 5,412 of JAFNXT010000292.1, read as the reverse complement.
CCGATCAGCAGGACCAGACCGAACATGCCCCAGACGAAGCTGTTGATCGAGTCGTTGACGTTCGTGATGATTTCCATATGGATACCTCCTGAAAAAATAAAAGAGACCGTGATGGAACACGATCCCTCAAAACAAAATACCTCCCCTGTGGGGAAAGGTAAACTTTGTCCTTTTGCCTGAGAGATCAGCGTGTATACGCTTTGCACCTTCGGCACCCAATCTAATGGGTTTCTCCAAAGTCCTGTCTGCTTGCTGTCCTCATCCTTTCGGACACCTGAGAGAGTTACTCCTTCGGCAGCGTGACGCATTTTCCAACAAACTTCATCCAGATATATTCGATTGCGCCCATTATAGCGGAAGGTCCGCCATAATGCAAGTGTTTTTTGAGAAATGGGAGCGGATCCATCGGGGGACGGTGCGGGACCGCTTACATCATACCGCATAGGACGTGCGTACGCCCTTCGGGCGATGTGTTTTCGCCTCCCGCGAAAACACCGGCGAGGGCATGCCCTCGCCCTACATGGTCAACGTCAGCGGAAGATCACGTTGTAAAGCTCCGTGAAGACGGGGACCAGCAGGGCCGGGAGCATATCAGCCACCGGGAAGCTCTTCGCCCGGATCAGGTTCACGCCTACACAGCAGATCAGGGCGTTGCCCACGAAGGAGAGCTGGGCGATCAGACCGTCGCTGATCACCGCACCGAAGGCGGCGGCCAGCAGGGTGATCGCGCCCTGATAGATGAAGATGGGCAGGGCCGAGAAGGCGGCACCTATGCCATAGCCTGCGGTGAGGATGGCGATGATCGCGAAGTCCAGCAGGGATTTGGCGATCAGGGTGGAGCAGTCCCCGGTGAGGCCGTCCTCCATGGCTCCTACGATCGCCATGGCTCCCACGCAGATGATCAGGGAGGCGGTGACGAAGCCCTCCACGAACCGGTCATCGTTGCGGACCTTCGCCATGGCCTTCACCCGGACCCCGAGGACCTCCATCCGGCCTTCGATATCCAGCATCGTGCCTGCGATGCTCCCCAGCACCAGACTGAAGATCAGGAGCATGGTCCCCCGGGTGCCCAGCGTGCCGTTTTCCACCACCAGCATATATTCCAGCACGCCGCTGATGCCGATGAACACGGTGGACAGGCCCAGCGCCTGCATGAGGATCTTTTCGTATCGTTTCAGGATGCCGTTCTTCATCAACATCCCCAGCACGCCGCCCAAAATGACAGCGGCAGTATTGATGATGGTACCAAGGCCGATCATGTGTTCCCTCCTGAGGAAGTGTTTTCGACATCATATCACAGGACGTGAAAAAATGACAGCATTTTTTTCTCAGAGCATCAAAGACCGGCACCCCGAGGGGGGTGTCGGTCTTTGATCAAGAGCAGTATGCGGGCTCCCTCCGCCCTGTCTGGGGCGGTCCCGGGGTCACTTGGTGCCGAAGAGGCGGTCGCCGGCGTCGCCCAGGCCCGGGAGGATATAGCCGTGGTCGTTGAGGCAGCGGTCCTGGGTGGAGACATAGATTTGCACATCGGGATGGGCTTCGGCAACACGGGAGATGCCCTCGGGGGCGCCGATCACGGCCATGAACTTGATGTGCTTACAGCCGTGGTCCTTCAGCTTCCGGATGGCGTCGCAGGCACTGCCGCCGGTGGCCAGCATGGGGTCCACCACCAGCACCAGCTTCTCGCTGATCTGCTTGGGGAGCTTGCAGTAGTATTCCTGAGGCTCCAGGGTCTCCTCGTCCCGGTACAGGCCGATGTGGCCCACCTTGGCGGAGGGGAAGAGGACGTGGACACCGTTGACCATGCCAAGGCCGGCACGGAGGATCGGCACGATCACGATGGCATCGTCCTGGACCACACGCTGGGTGCAGACCTCCAGAGGGGTCTGGACCTGGATCTCGGTGGTGGGCACGCCCTCCCGGAGGCACTCGAAGGTCATGAGGGTGGTGATCTCCTCCACCAGCTCACGGAATTCCTTCATGCTGGTCTTCTCGTCCCGGAGGATGGCGATCTTATGATCGATCAGGGGATGGTCGAAAATGGTGACGTTGGGATAGGTTTTCATGGGGGACACCTCTTTCTTTATCAGGCTTCTTTGCCGAGCTTGCTCTTTTCTACCTTGGACAGGACCGCATTGGTCAGGATACCGAGGATCAGGGCCGTGGCGATGGGGGTGATCTGGATGGTGGCGGCGATGGAGCCGTCAGCGCCGAAGGCGTAGGGGATCTGGATGGACAGGCCGCCGATGCCGCTGATCAGGATCGCGGCCACCACGAACAGGTTGCGGTTCTCGTTCAGGTCCAGCTCACGGAACATCTTCAGACCGGACACGGCGATGAAGCCGTAGAGGGTCAGGCACACACCGCCCATGACACAGGCGGGGATGGTCTGCAGGACCACCATCACAGGGCGCAGGAAGGACAGGCCCATGCACAGGAAGGCGGTGGTGGTGATGGTGGCGATGGAGGCGTTCCGGGTGATCGCCACACAGCCCACGGACTCGCCGTAGGTAGTGTTGGGGCAGATGCCGAAGACCGTACCGGCAATGGAGCCGATGCCGTCACCCAGCAGGGTCCGCTTCAGGCCGGGCTCCCGGATCAGGTCACGGCCGATGATGGAGGACAGGTTCTTGTGGTCAGCGATGTGCTCGGCGAAGACCACCAGCGCCACAGGCAGGAAGGCGATGACGACCTCCACACAGCTGCCCAGATCCAGCAGACGGGCGGCCTCGTTGGCGCCCAGGATCTCGGCGGAGATCTGACCGGTGGTCAGCTCCCGGATCGCACCGATCAGGGCGAACTCCGGCACGCCGAAGATGGCAGACAGCCCACGGAAGCTGCCCTCGGCATCCACGAAGTTGTTGATCACAGGGGAGAAGTCGATCACCTTCAGGTAGTCCAGCCCAGCGTAATTGCCGATCAGGGTGAAGACGGCGGCGCAGGCGTAGCCCGCGGCGATGCCCAGGATGAAGGGGATCAGCTTGGCGGTGATGGACTTCTTCTGGGAAGAGCAGATGATGACGACGAAGAAGGTCACCAGACCGCACAGCAGGCAGATCAGGTTATAGGAGCCATACTGGACGGAGGCGTTGGACCGGACCATATCGCCCATGGCGTTGCCGGCCAAAGACAGACCGATCAGGGCCACGGTGGGTCCGATGATGACGGGGGGCATGAGCTTGTCCACCCAGTCGGTGCCCACGAAATGGATGATCGTGGCGATCACCACATACACCAGGCCTGCCACGATGGAGCCCAGCAGGATGCCGCAGTAGCCATAGGCCACCGCCACGCCCAGAGAGCCAAGGAAGGCGAAGGAACTGCCAAGGAACACGGGGCTCTTGAACTTGGTCAGGAGCTGGTACACCAGCGTACCCACACCGGCACCCAGGATCGCCGCGGGCATCTGGGTGGGCAGGCCGATGATCGAGGGGACGGCGATGGTCGCCGCCAGGATCGCCAGCACCTGCTGGAGGGCGAAGAGCAGGAGTTTGCCGCCCTTGGGGCGGTCTTCTACGTCGTAGATCAGATGGTCTTTCATGAGGGGCCTCCTTATTGATTTGTATCTTCCATGATCGTCTTCAGAGCGTCTGCGAAGGCGGTATGGTCCAGTCGTTCGGTGCGCTCCCGGATGAGCCGGAGCATGGCTTCGATCTGCTGATGGCCGCAACGGTCCTTCAGGCGGCAACCGTCACAGGAAGTCTTGTCGCAGTGGAGGGTATATTTTTCCAGCGGAGAGCGTCCGGCCGCCAGACAGGCATAGAGCTCCTCCACGTGCCCGGCACGGTGGAAGGCGGTCAGGAGCTTCCGGGTGGTGGCTTCGTCGTAGCCGTTGCGGCGCATGGACAGCCACCGCTTCAGGCACAGCAGTTCTCCCGTCAGCTCTGCCGGACAGCAACGGAGCATCCGCTCCACGCAGGGCAGGATCTGGTCCTTCCGGCCAAGGCGGTGGTACACATAGCCCATGGTGGCGGACATGAGGAATTGGTCCTCTCTGGCATCCACCCGGGCGAAAAGACGGGCATTGAGGGTGAAGCCACGGGCGGTGGCCACGGTCTTGGAGAGGGTGTTCATCCGGTCCAGATGCATCACGAGACCCAGCATATCCGGCACGGAGGCGGCGGAGGGGTTTTGGAGCACCTTTTCGGCGTGGGGGGCGTAGCGGAAATCGTTCTGCCGCAGGTCCAGCCGGTGGATCAGACACTCGCTGAAACCGGGGATCAGCACATGGCAGGTGGGGAAGCCCAGACAGGAGCCGTCCCGGACGATCGGATGGAGCCCACGGGCGGCAAGGTCCGCCACGATCTGGTGGAGCAGTTCCCGGTTGTTCTGGCCGGAGTAGCCCACCTGCTCGTTCCACGGCAGGGAAGGCTCACCGATGAAGAACTCCGGGGTCCGCTGGGACACGCCCTCCTTGAACTCGTTGGACACGTTGGCGATGGAGAACACCTCGTCCTTGCGGTACAGGAAGCCCTCCAGCGTGCCGATGCCCTGCAGGGTCCGGCCCTGGAAGCTTTCGGTCAGGGCCCGCTCCATCGCGATCTCGAAGATGGGGTAGGCACCGAAGTGGGTGTGATAGCGGCCGGTGGCCTCGTCGATGTAGCACACGCAGATCACCGGGAAACGCATCCCCAGAGAGCAGTCCCGGACCGACAGCCGCAGGCCGTGGTCCCGGAGCCATGTGATGATCTCCCATGCCACGGGGAAGGTCTTCAGGACCTCCTCCGGTACCTCCGGCGGGGTGAGCCCTTCGGTGAGGATCTTCATCTTGTTGGCCCGCTCGATGATCTCGCTGGTGGCCTGGACGATCGCTTCTTCCATGGTGTTGCCGGCGGCACAGCCGTTACTGCCGTAGCAGGCCACCCGCAGGTCCAGAGGATAGTACACCGTTTCGCCGGTGATCAGGTCATAGTGAGGGGTGGTACGGAGCATGCCGGTCTTGTCGGCGTACTGAGAGAGGATCTGTCGGGGCGTCATGGTGACACCGGTGTAGCGCAGGAGCTGGTCCGACAGGGACCGGTACCACTGGGGGTGCTTCCGGAGCAGGTCCTCCATGGGCATCAGCACGTCCTGTTTGCCCGGCTCCGGGGTCAGGCACATCTTCTGCATCTGGGCGATGTTGACGATGCCCAGCTGTAACCGCTCGATCATTTCGCCGTAGGCACTGGCCAGCGTGAACTCCGGGGTCAGGCCCTTGCCGTTGGTGCCGAAGGTGGTCCCCTTCACACGCAGGCGCAGGGAATGACAGTGGGGGACCGTGCGCTCGTTCCAGAATTCCTCGATCTCGATGCCGTTGTCACGCAGGAGGGCGCGGATCTTCTCCACCGTGGCAAGCGGCTTGGCGTCTTTGAATCGTCCGTCGATCAGTGTCTCGTTCAGGTCCATGGGGATCGCCGCCTTTCGGGTCACATT
>JAFNXT010000291.1 GCA_017378975.1 Oscillospiraceae bacterium | reverse complement strand
GTCAAAGCAGTCAACGGTGTATCTTATGATGTACCCAAGAATGCGGTGGTCGGTGTCGTTGGTGAGTCTGGATGTGGCAAGTCTGTCACCAGTATGTCTGTCATGCGTCTGATCCAGGGACCCACCGGTCAAATCGTGGAAGGCTCCATACGCTTCAAGTCCAGTGAGTATAAGCTGGATGAGAAGGGGAGTCCTGTGTTGGATGCCAATGGTGAGCGTGTGACTGAGGAGAAGGTCTATGATATCGCGAAAATGCCCATCCATGAGATCCACCGGATCCGGGGCAAGCAGGTAGCAATGATCTTCCAGGAACCAATGACCTCTCTGAACCCTGTTTTCACGATCGGTCAGCAGCTTGATGAGGTCACGCTTCTCCACGTTCCCGGTGCTACCAAGCAGATGGCTAAGGAGAAGTCTGAGGAGATGCTCCGTTTGGTGGGCATCATCCCGGAAAATGTCTATAATTCCTTTCCTCATGAGTTATCTGGTGGTATGCGTCAGCGTGTCATGATCGCCATGGCGCTGGCAGCAGAGCCCCGTCTGATCATTGCGGACGAGCCTACCACGGCGCTGGATGTTACTATCCAAGCCCAGATCCTGGATCTTCTGCAGGATATCAAAAACAAGATCGACGGTTCCATCCTTCTGATCACCCACGACCTTGGTGTGATCGCGGAGATGGCTGACTATGTGGTGGTCATGTATGCCGGTAAGGTGATCGAAAAGGGGACTGTCATGGAGATCTTCCAGGATCCCAAGCATCCCTATACCATCGGTCTGCAGAAGTCCAAGCCCACCATGACGCTGGACGACAGCACCGAGCTGTATAACATCCCCGGCAACGTGCCCAATCCTATCAATATGCCCTCCCACTGCTATTTCAAGGAAAGATGCGCGATGTGCACCAGTAAATGTTCCGGCGATATCCCCGGCATGGTGCAGGTGAGTCCCACTCATTTCGTTGCATGTCATTTGTATGACGAGGTGACCGACAATGGCTGATGAAAAGGTAATGGAGCAAAAGACCTATGATGATGCCGCGATCGCCGCTGAATTCCAGCAGAAACGGCAGAAGCAGATCCAGGAGGACTGCGCCAAACCTTTCGATCCTGATGCCTTGCTGGAGGTCCGTCATCTTCGGAAGTGCTTCCCGATCGAGAAGACACTCACCGGTAAGGTCACCCGTGAGCTGGTGGCAGTGGATGACATCTCCTTCAAGCTGTATCCCGGTGAAACGCTGGGCATCGTGGGTGAGTCCGGTTGTGGCAAGACTACCGCTGGTCGCGCGATCCTGAAACTGCACCAGCCCACCGGCGGTCAGATCATTTTCAACGGTCAGGATATCACGCATTTCAACTCCAGCCAGATGCGTGACATCCGAAAGCAGATGCAGATCATCTTCCAGGATCCCTATTCCTCGCTCCCTCCCAGAGATACCGTTGGTGGCATCCTGTCCGAACCGGTGGAGGTCCATAAGATCGTTCCTAAGGATCAGGTGAAGGAGCATGTTCTGGCCCTCATGGAGAAGTGCGGTCTGCGTGATTATTACTTTGAGCGCTATCCCCATGAGTTCTCCGGTGGTCAGCGTCAGCGTATCTGCATCGCCCGTGCTCTGGCGGTAGATCCCAAGCTGATCATCTGTGATGAGCCTGTTTCCGCTCTGGATGTCTCCATCCAGGCCCAGATCATCAATCTGCTCAAACAGCTCCAGCGTGAGATGGGACTGTCTTATGTGTTCATCTCCCACGATCTGTCTGTGGTCAAGTTCATCTCTGATAAGATCGGTGTCATGTATCTCGGTGCGATGATGGAGTTTGGTACCAAAGAGGATATCTTCCGCGAGCCTCTGCATCCTTACACCAAGGCATTGTTCTCTGCGGTCCCCAACCCCGATCCCACGGTGAAGATGGACCGGATCAAGCTGGAAGGGGATATCCCGTCTCCTGCCAACCCGCCCAAGGGTTGCCGGTTCCACACCCGTTGTCCCTATGCCAAGGAAGTGTGCAAGCACGTTCCTCCTGAGTATAAGGAACACGCACCGGGCCACTTTGCGGCCTGCCATTTGCTGTGATCATGGGCAAGAAAAAAGAGAAGATCACCTATATCGATGACGGCAGACCGCTGGCAGATATGTCCGGCGTTCGTTCCGGCTTTGGTCTGGGACGAAGCGGGCCTGTCCGGCCCCACAGGGACCATAAAGCCATTTGGGATACCTACTGGAGCGCTGTCAAAATGATGTTCGTCCCCATGCTGGTCGTGATCGTGGCCATGGCCGTGATCTACATGATCGCGTATTTCCTGTTCACTTGTATGTGATGATGAACGCCCCTTCCCAATCAACGGGAAGGGGCGCTTTCTATGGACTTCAGGAAGCGGTAGGGATCTCCAGAGGGATAGGGACCAACACACCGTCGAAGATGGTAGCGAATTCGCCCCAGTCACTCCAGATGTTCAGGCCGGAACAGGTCCATTTCAGGGTGATCTTCTCGTAAGAGGAGATATCAAGGCTGAAGGACTCAGAGTGGAAGTCTTCGTTCACATCTACAAATTCAGTGATAAGCACTCCGTCACCGTAGATCTTCAGGGTAGCGGACTTTCTGTAGCCGTCAGATGCCAGCCCCTTAGGGAAGCCAACGGTACCGCTGAATTCCTTGTACTTGAAATCCACCAGATACGTCATAGCACCGACACCCACGCTGAGACTGCTGGTGTACTTGTTGCCATAGATGTCCTCAAGGTACTTGTCGGTCTCGTCTGTATCGGAGGCCCAGCTTCCGCCCTGAGTCTGATTTTTGAAGACCTCCATCTCGGTCAGGAGAACGGGGATATGGCTCTTGTAGACCATGACGAGCTCTGTTACCTTCACGCTGGTGAAATGCTCAAGGCCGGCTTCTGCCAGAGACAGGGCATGCTGGAAGTTATCTTCCATGGCAAGCTTCAGAGACTCTTCGATCACATAGGCCTCATACTGGGTAAGGCAAGTGATACGCTCCTGCTGGAATCGGGCTTCATCAGGGTAGACCTCGATGTAGTCATCCAGAAGATCCAGTGCGGTGACAAAGTCCTTGTATTCGATATACAGCCGGGCTTCTTCCAGCAAGGTCTGGATATTATCCTCATACTGGGCATCCAGGCAAGCCTGATGGGCGGCCCAAAGCTTCTCATCCTCGGGAAGGATCTCGAGGGCTTCACTGATCACATTCAGAGCGCCCATGAAGTCACCGGCTTCGGTCTTAGCCTGCGCGTCTTTGATGGCATCATCACGGAACAGCTCCACAGCCTGTCGGTATTTCTCAGAAGCCTCTTCGCTGTATTCCATGCCGGCGTTGGATACATCGTTATAGCACTCCATCGCGGCCTGGTAATTGCCGTTATTGAATTCCGTTTCGCCCTCGGCGTATCGGTTCCTGATGTACTGCACGTATCCTGCATCGTCATAATAGGGGAAGAGTTCGCCGTCAAGGACACCGGTCTTATCGATCCCATCGAACTTTTCGGTCAGGGCCTCGTAGCTGATCTTATGATCCATGAACTGCTGCATCAGTTCATCCACATAAGCGACGATCTCGTCATGTACCTGCTGAAGTTTCTCGGGATCAGACATGATATCTTCCTGATACAGCTCCGCGGCGGAGGAGAACTCATCGTTTCTGATCTGATCGATGACGCGTTCCACAGAGTTGGGCAGAAGGCAAACGACTACGATCAGAGCTACGATCAGGGCAGCTACCGCACCCAAAAGGAAGGGGACCAGTTTGCTGCGGGAACGCTTGGCCGGAGCGGGCGGTGCGGTGATCACCGGGGACTGCGCAAGATCCGTGGTGAAATCAGGAGCCCCGCAGTTACCGCAGAACTTGTTGTTGTCATCCTGCAAGGAGCCACATTTCAGACATTTTTTCATCTTTATATCCTCCGATCTGATATTTGGATACACTACGAAACAGGACTATGTAAGTATACATCACATCCGTTATATTTGCAAGATACCGGATCAGTATATCCTGTTCACAGACCTAAATGGTCCGTCGCGGTTCCGTAGTGATAATATATCCTACATCTATGATCTGTGTGGCAAGGGGGGGAAAAAAGAGCTGCTGGCGGCGTCGTGCCCTCGACCCATTCGGGAAGGGGCTCGCTCACAAACAGCAACTCTTCTGAAAGAAGAGTATCAGACCAAACTGGAACTGTCAAGCCGAACTTCTCTTTCGCTGGGGACCGGGCTCAGACGACGGATCTCGATGCTTTGGAACGGGCGAAGGAGATGCAGGCCGCCGGGGTGGCGGAGGAGACGATCCGGCAGGAGACGGGCTGGTTCGTCGGTATGGACGGTAAGTGGCGGTGGGAGATCGATGACAGTTCCATGCGCTATGATGCCTCCGGGGACCTGCGCGGGGCGGAGAGCGCCCGGTGGGCACGGGAGGACTTCGAGAGTGCCAGAGATGACCTGTGGGGCCATGCCGATATGGGGACACTGGATACTGTCCGGGCGTATAACAGGGCTGATCTGGCCGGAGATCAGGCGCGGAAGCAGGAGCTGTATGATGAGCTGATCAGCGGTCCCTTTGCCTACTACTTCGGGCAGTATGCCGAGACGCTGGACGCGGCGAGGAAGGTACAGGGGCCCATCAAAGGCGGCATGCTTCAGGACTATATCGACCATCCAGCACTCTTCGAGGCGTATCCTCAGCTTCGCAGCGTTGGTCAGC
>JAFNXT010000290.1 GCA_017378975.1 Oscillospiraceae bacterium | reverse complement strand
CCGTGTGATATAGTCCCAGACCTGCTTGTTATTGGTATGGAAGATATGGGCGCCATAGACATGGACGTTGATGCCCTCCACTTCCTCTGTATACACATTGCCCGCGATATTGGGCCGCTTGTCGATCACCAGCACCTTTTTACCGGCATCCGTGGCCTCCCGGGCGAACACCGCGCCATAAAGGCCCGCGCCCACTACCAGATAATCATATCTCATCATGATACAACCCCGATCAAATAATGTATTTGACTTTGAAATGTCTCAAAAGCTCCGAGACCAGTATGGACACCGTGAGCGTGACACCGACCCGAAGAGCGAACAGGAGGAACACACCGATCGTGGTCCCGAACAGGAACGTGCCACCAAGGACGCTCCCCACCGCCAGCACCACGTAGTTCATGGGGTCGGAGTACAGGTACATCCCAAAGCTGTTCCGGGACAAAAGCCCGTAGATCCGTGTCCGGGCCATCCCGAGATCGGCAAGACCGCAACTAAGGAAATAAAGTGTCAACGCCGCCACCGCCGGAAGCAGGAGCCGGCGCAACAGCAGATCCGCCAGCAAAGCCAGCCGGGAGGGCGGAAGACCCCAGCGCATCACCACGTAGATCAGCACGGTGACCAACGCCCCAAGGATCGCCTTCCCGAAGCCGCCCCGGAGCTTCTCCCGCACTTCTTCAAAGCAGTATCCGGCATAGAACCACACAGCGAACCGCAAGGGATAGGCTACCAACAGGACCGCCGATTTGTCTGCCCAGACCACCACGCTGACCACCGCCAGCAGTGCCAGCTTCAGGAGCCGTGGGAGCTTCACATACCGCTCCAGCGCATAGCAGATCAGGAAATCCACGAACATCGCCGGAAGATACCACAGATGCGTGTTCCCCTGGACCAGGATCTGGCCCAGCAACAGGTCCTTCAGCACAGACCCGGACTGCCGGAAGTACCCGGTCGCCAGCTTCAGGGGGAAGGAATACAGGAGCGTCACCACCAAAAAGGGGATCAGCAGACGTTTGGCTTTATCCACCGCCAACGCCTTCAGGGTGGGGTACCTGCCTTTGCGCATACTGCGCAGGAACAGGGCGCCGCCTAACGCCATGAAGGTGGGCATCGTGAACAAATTGATGTATCCGGAGATGATCTCCAACACCTTCCACGCCCCGTGGCCCCCAACGATCAACGCGTCGTAGTCGATCCCACCGTAGGGGGTGATCAGGGCGTGATAATGTCCATGGCTCACGATCACCAGCAGGGTCGTGATCACCCGGAGGACATCGTAGGAAACAACTTTCTCTTGCCGGCTCATAGGACCTCCTTCCGGACCTTACGGCCCCTGCCGCCCACCAGGACCTCCAGCAGACCGGGCAGAAACCGTTTCAGGAAGTAGAATACGCCCAGCAGGACCGCCAGCGCGCAGACCGGCTTGAGGATGTAAGCGATCAGATATACCAAAAGGGATCCATCCATCACCACTTGGATGATAGCATAAATAAAGCGGTGGGACAAGTAGATAAAGAAAGAAGCAGGGGCGATCAGGTCGATCAGCTTGGTGCACCTGACGAGATACCGGGAGCAGAGGACCCAAAACACCACCGCCACCAGAAGATGCGCCCGCAGGGCGGTGGACTGACGCTGCAGCAGGACCACCACGAACAGGGACAGCAGATACGCCGCCAGCACCAAACCGATCGGGAGCTTCCGGTCGAGGTCCTGGAAATGGATACCGTATTTCACCAGATAGTACCCAAGGATGAAAAACGGGAGGGAATAATCCTGGATGCCGGGGATATGGATATCACCGAACCACAGCACCAGCGTCAGCACCAGCATCGGGACCGGCATCCGGTCGATCAGCTTCCTGAGGGGCGTGGCCAGCACGTTCAAAATGAACAGATCGCGCACATACCAAAGGGTGGTCAGCAGTGGCTTATAGTCCCCGGTCAGTCCCAGGAACGCGTCCAGCCAGTCGAACAGGCTGTAGGTAGAGAAATCGATATCATCCCCCGCCACGATCCCCAGCTTTTGACCAAGGACGTGCTTGACGAACATCAGGACGACCCACAAAGAGTTGAAGATCAGATAGGGCACCAGCAGGGAGCGGCACTTTTTTTTCACATTCCCCCACCAGCTGAAGGGCTTGGCATACAGCAGGACCGAGGACATGACGATGAACATCGGGACCGCGCAGTCGCAGACCATCCGGCTGACGATGTAGGTGATATGATACGCCGTCCCCAGCTTCGTCCAGCCCACCCCACGGAAATCGTCACTGAAGGCGTGGATCACCAGCACGAAGACGCACATGAGCATCTTCAGCGCCTCATATCGTCTGGACTCATCTTTCTGGATCTGATACCCCATTGGGACCTCCGGTAATCATTTCTTTCTTTTGAATTTGTGGAGCATCTGCCCCAGGACCTCACAGACCAGCCGCTCCTTCAAAACCAGAAGCACCAGACCGTAGGCCAGGAAGAACAGCACTGCTGACAGTGCCAGACTGAAGAAGCTACCCAAGGGCAACGCCGCCACCCAGAAGGACGCGCCGGTGGCCGCCAGCAGACCCAGACCCAGCTTCCAATACTGGATCTTCCGCAGGGAAGGCAGGACCTCCTTGCGGAGCATCACGATCTGCACCAGCATCACGGTGAACTCGGCGATCATGTTGGCCGCCGCGGCACCGGCGGCACCGAAGGGTGGGATCAGGGTCACGT
>JAFNXT010000289.1 GCA_017378975.1 Oscillospiraceae bacterium | reverse complement strand
TACAGCATTTTTGGACTTACTTCTCAAGAAGCTGCTTCAAAGCAGCAAATCGGGGATCGAGCTCCTTCTGGCAACTGCAGGGACCGTCGTTCAGGTCCTTGCCGCACCGGCAGCAAAGTCCTTTACAATCCTCCTTGCACAGCAGCCTGGAATCCAGGTCCAGAACGAAGACCGTCCTGACGATATCATCCAGATCGGCGCTGTCTCCCTCCAGAGGGAATACCCATTCATCCTCGTTCTCTTCGCAGGCCAGCTCCGTCACCAGTACCACATCGATGGGAAGCTCCACATCCCGATGGAACTCGGCGGCGCAACGGTCGCAGGTGCCATGGATGGTGGTCCGGATCATCCCGGTCATCATCAGCACACCGGCGGTGTTGCGGACCTGTCCCTCAGCCCGAACGGGCTCTGTGACAGGATAGCTGTTACCGTAGCGAAGATCGCTCAGATCGACATCCGTAGAAAAGGTGACGCTTTGTCCGGGGCAGTCGATGATCTTGGAAAGTCCTAAGAGCATAGTACCCCTCCTTTTCACAGTCGTGCCTAGATATTATATAGTCGTTCCCCCGATTTGTCAAACATTATTTTCTCAAAATCCTTGCTTTTTTCGTCCTGCGGGCCACAGCTTGTGGAGATCTGTCCGACCCCCTACTTTTTGCGAGAAAATGGTCATATTCACCCGAATGACGCATAAAATGATCATGCATAGAAAATATCCAGTCGGATCATGTCATAAAAGTTCGGTTTTTGCAAAGTATTCCGAGCATCCCATGATCCTCCGCCCATCTTTCCACACCCCTTCCTGTGGAAAAGCCTGTGGGATCTGTGAATAAGTTTTTGAATATCGGCAGGTTATCCACAGTTATGGAAACCCATATCACCCTGCCTTCTAAAAATGACCGAACTTTTCCACGGATTTTGGCTTTCAACAGGTGGTCATTGACACGCCCTCCGGTTTTTTGTATACTGTTCGTATACAACTAAAACAAAGGAGATGACGCGTTTGATCCGTGGTGCCATCGCCCATATGCCTGACAGCCGCTGGTGCTACTGCACCCAGCCCGGCCGCTTTTTGTTCCGTCTCCAGACCGCCCGTGACGACATCGTCCACGTCCGCCTGCACTACCGGGACAAATATATCCCCATCAAATTCCACGACACCCGTGCCGTCACCGAGATGCGGCTGGCCGCCCGGGACGACTGTCATGACTATTTCGAAGCGGAACTGACCATCGATGTGGTGTGCCTTCGCTATTTCTTCGAACTTCTGGACCGGGAGGGCAACACCCTCTATTACAGCAACTGCCAGTTCCTGAAGGAAGCCCCTGAAGACAACGACCGGATGTACGACCTGCCCCAGACCCTCCGGGAGACCGAGCGCTTCACCGTGCCCCAATGGGCAGCCAACAAGGTAGTCTATCAGGTCTTCCCTGCCCGGTTCGCCTCCAGCCGGAGCGTCAAGCCCTCCCTCTGGTACAAGGCCCCCATGGATGCCCGCACCGATCTGAAGGGCGACCTGAAGGGCATCCGCCAGCATCTGGACCACCTGAAGACGCTGGGCGTGGATGTGCTGTACATGACCCCCATCTTCCATTCCAAGTCCACCCATAAGTATGACACCATCGACTACTACGCCATCGATCCCAGCTTCGGCACCACCCAGGACCTGATCGACCTTGTAGACGATGCCCACCGCATGGGTCTGCGTGTGGTGCTGGACGGCGTGTTCAACCACACGGCCCCGGAGTTCTTCGCCTTCCGTGATCTGGAGGAGAACTGGCCTGACAGCCCCTACCGTGACTGGTACTACGCCAAGGAGCGCCCCAAGCGCCCGATGCTCCCCTTCCGCAAGCCCAATTACAAGTGCTTCAGCTACTTCGGCGGCATGCCCAAGCTGAACATGGACAATGAGGAAACGGCCGATTATTTCATCGACGTGGCACTGTACTGGCTCCGTACCGCCAAGATCGACGGCTGGCGGCTGGACGTGGGAGATGAAGTATCCCATTATTTCTGGCGCAAATTCCGTTCCGCCATCAAAGCGGAGTTCCCGAATGCCCTGATCGTAGGTGAGGTGTGGCACTATGCCGCCGACTTCCTTCAGGGCGACACATGGGACAGCGTCATGAACTACCCCTTCCTGAACGCCGCCATGGACTTCGTGGCCAAGGGCGAGATCACCGCAAGCCAGTTCCTGGACCAGATGGGCTTCCTCCGTGGCAATCTGAACACTGCCTGTATCCCGGTGCTGTGGAACCTGCTGGGCAGTCACGATACGGCCAGAGCCCTCCACCGGTGCGAAGAAGACAAAGAGAAACTGAAGGTGATGGCCGCCCTCCAGCTCCTGCTGCCCGGGATGCCCTTCATCTATTATGGCGACGAGGTGGGCATGACCGGCGGCCCGGACCCCGACTGCCGCCGCGGCATGCTCTGGGAGGAAGAACGTCAGGACCGGGACCTGTTCCGGTATTACCGGCGCCTGATCGCCCTCCGAAAAGCCTTCCCCATGCTGACAGAGCAAGTCCCCACCGAAGCCACCGCCCATGACGACACCGGCCTGATCACCCTCCGCTTCGAGGATGTCACCCTCCTGTTCCACGCCGGCACGGCTCCCCTGCACCTGCCCACCTACGAGGGCCATCAAGATCTGCTGGCCGAAGCCCCCTTCTCCGGCACTCTGGCCCCCTGTCAGGCCGCCGTATTGCAGGCCCCATAAATTTTTCAAAAAACTATTGACAAACGCCACCGCCTGTGTTATCATACACAAGCTGTTTCGAAACAGCGCACATATGGGCGAGTGGTGGAATTGGTAGACTCGCTAGATTCAGGTTCTAGTGTTCACTGCGGACGTGCGGGTTCAAGTCCCGCCTCGCCCACCAAAATCGACATCCTTCGAAAGAAGGATGTCGATTTTACTTTTTCACTATTAACTATCCACTCTTCGCAAGATCCGCTATCCCAGCACCGCCGAAACAACGAACGCCCTTGGGATCCCTGCGTTTCAGGGCTCCCAAGGACGTTTTCGCGTTTTCAGGGGGCATCCGTGCCTGTTATAGGTATTTCCCTCGCTGCGGGCGACCGGATAGCAAAACGGTCGATGATATCATTCCATCACATGCTCCAGCCCCATCTGCAGGATGGTCCTCACATGATCGTCCGCCAGCGCGTACCACAGGTTCTTCCCGTCCCGGCGGAACTTCACCAAATGTAACTGCTTCAAGATCCGAAGCTGGTGGGACACGGCGCTCTGGGTCAGCCCCACCGCCTCCGTCAGGTCTCCCACACACAGCTCCTGCCGCTGTTCCAGTAACATCAGGATATGGACCCGGGTAGGATCGGCGAAGGCCTTGAACAGCTCCGAGATCTCCTCCATGGTCTCCTTTTCCGGGATACGCTCCATGACGCTCACCTCAGATACCCAGACAGTCCATGAAGATCGGGATCTGCTGTTCCCAGGAGGCCTCGGAGTGGGTGCCGCCGGGCACGATCCGGAAGGCCAGATTCACCCGCTTGGTCAGAAGCAGATGCCCGGTGGAGATCAGGGACTCGGCGTTGGCGGCATGGTTGAAGATCTCCAGAGAGCCGTAGTCCATGTAGATGCAGGTATCGTTCTTCACCTTGGACCGTGCCACCATCTCCAGCACCTGCCCGGGTGCCACCCAAAGGCTGGGGGACAGACAAGCGCCCCGCTGGAACACGTCGTTATGCACCGTTACAGCGAACAGCGCCATGAGACCGCCCAGAGAGGAACCGGCGATGATGGTATTGGTCCGGTCCGGCAGGGTGCGGTAGTGCTCGTCGATGTAGGGCTTCAGCTCCTTCACCAGCCACTTCATATAGGTCGCGCCCTTGCCCTTGACCTTACCGATCTCGGAATTCTCATAATCGAAGGGAGAGTACTCATACAGACGGCCGTTGCCCTCAGGATCGGCCTCCACCGCCACCACGATCAGCTCTTTCCCCGTCTTCTGGAGGTATTCCCCCATGCCCCAGGACTTACCGTAGGTAGCATCTTCATCAAAGAACACATTGTGCCCATCGAACATATACATGACCGGATACCGCTTCTCCGGCTCCGTTTCATAGGAATCGGGCAGATAGATGTATGCACACCGTTCCTTCTCCCCCGTCAGCCTGGGGATCATCACGTTCCATTTGACGACCATAAGGGACCCTCCGTATATTTATGTGATCATCCATAGTATAATCCACATTTTCCCGAATGTCAACGTTTCCGATCCCAAAAAGCATCGTTCCCCCACCCGTCGCCGCCCCTTGCCGTCACGGTCCGCCCCATCTGTAGGGCGAGGGCATGCCCTCGCCGTCGCCGCCCCAAGGGCGGCGAACTTGCCCCCCTCATTCATGAGGGGGGTGGCCCGAAGGGTCGGGGGGAG
>JAFNXT010000288.1 GCA_017378975.1 Oscillospiraceae bacterium | reverse complement strand
GGGATCACGTCAGAGGGGATCTCCTCGTAGGTCTCCAGCTCCTCGCTGACCTTGCCGGAGCGGTTGCCGTTCCAGAAATAGGTCACGTGGCCGTACTTCTGGGTCTCGGACACAGCGTACTCATTGATGCCTGCCGCCACCATGACCTCGGTCAGAGTGTTGGTGATGACGGGGGGCTGGACCAGATAGTTCTCGGGGATGTTCAGGTCGCCGTCATACTGGAGCATACCGGCGAACTTCACACCGGTATAGTCACCACGGTCGAACTTGTCGAAATCCTTCTTGTCGAAGGCCAGAGAGATCTCCTGGGCACGGTCGCCACGGAAGTTGAACAGGATCACGGAATCACCGTTGGCGATCTTCGCCACAGGCTCACCGCCGCGGGCCACCACGAAGGCAGGCAGGTCCTGATCGATGCAGCCGGTCTCGGCACGGTAGGTCTCGATAGCCTCGGTAGCGGAAGCGAACTGACGGCCCAGACCCTGCACATGGGTCTTCCAGCCCAGCTCCACCATGCCCCAGTTGGCCTCGTAACGGTCCATGGTCACCTGCATACGGCCGCCGCCGGAAGCGATGGCGTAATCACAGCCCTCGCCGTTCAGCTCAGCCAGCACAGCCTCCAACTGGCCCACATACTCCAGAGCGGAGGTGGCAGGCACGTCACGGCCATCCAGCAGGATGTGGCAGTAAGCCTTCTTCACGCCCTCGGCGTGGGCACGCTTCAGCAGAGCGATCAGGTGCGCGATGTTGGAATGGACGTTGCCGTCGGACAGCAGGCCCATGAAGTGCATGGCCTTGCCCTCAGCGTTGGCCACCAGCTCCTGCCAGGTAGCGCTCTGGAACAGGGAGCCGTTCTCGATGGACTCACCCACCAGCTTGGCGCCCTGAGAGTAGACCTGACCACAGCCCAGCGCGTTGTGGCCCACCTCGGAGTTGCCCATATCCTCGTCGGAGGGCAGACCGACAGCGGTACCGTGGGCCTTCAGATAAGTATGAGGACAGGTCGCCAGCAGATGATCCAGCGTGGGAGTCTTGGCCACCACCACAGCGTCACCGCTGCCGCCGTCGCCCTTGCCGACACCGTCCATAATGACCAATACGATGGGTTTTTCCATAATTTTACCTCCAGATCCGATCTTGATCGGCTTATTCGCAGTATTTTGGTTTTATTATTTTACATCATAATTACAAAAGTTACAACCCATTTTTGAAACTTTTTCGCTTCCCACGAAAAAACCCTCCGGGAAAAGGCCCTTTTGGTCATTTTCCCGGAGGATGCGAACAGAGTATGTATCAGCCGACCACAAACTCGCCGCTCACTTCTTCTTTTTCAGCAGATACCAAATACCGCCACCTGCCGCAGCCGCCAGCACCAAAGCGCCGAGGACCACCCATACCACCGGCAGCCCCTTCTCCGTCGGCTCCGTATCCGCAGGCTCTGTCGTCATAGGCTCTGTCACCACAGGCTCCGTCACCACAGGCTCCGTCACTACAGGCTCCGTCACCACAGGATCCGTCACCACAGGATCCGTCACCACAGGCTCTGTCACCGCAGGATCCGTCACCACAGGCTCCGTCACCACAGGCTCCGTCACCGCAGGCTCCGTCACCACAGGCTCCGTCACCGCAGGCTCCGTCACCGTCGGCTTCGTCGCCACAGGCTCTGTCACCATCGGCTTCGTCGCCACAGGCTCTGTCACCATCGGCTTCGTCGCCACAGGCTCCGTGATCGCAGGCTCAGTCTGAGGTGGCTTGGTGTCCTCAGGGACCACCACCGGGGGATCTTCCTTGAAGATATCCAGCGCCACCAGTTCGATGTGTTGTGCGCCGCAATCCACACACGTTCTTACCATCTCTCCCACGGACTCTTGCGCAGGTGCTTTCTTTTGTTTCCGGTCCCCGAAACTGTGACCGGTCATAGGCTCTCTGTCGCCATACAGCACGATACCGCAATCCCCGCAAGTATACAGCTCATACCCTTCACTTGTACAAGTAGGCTTGACTGTCTTTTTCGACAGGTCATGATCCTGCTTCCTGGTGACATAGGATCCCTTCAGAGTCTTGCCGCATACGGAGCAATACTCTCCGTCAGAGCATCCACCCGCACTGCAGGTAGCCTTGACTGCACTCATTTTCTTGGAGGAATGGTCTTGGCAACTCTGTTTCCATGTGAGTTCCCCACCATAGTCCTTCATGATCTCCTGAGTCCAGGAGGCATCGTCTCCAGGATAGTAAACCGTCGCTTCGACGCCCTGGAACACATCACCGATATACCCAAAATAGGGAGCGCTCCCTAAAAACAGGACCGTCTTCAATCCTGTACAGCCCGCGAAGACAGTGTTTTCCACCGACTCGACCGAAGCCATCAGTTCCACCCGCTCCAGCGAAACGCAATCACGGAACGAACGATCCCCGATCCGCACCAGCTCATCGGACCACAGCACAGTATCCAAAGAACTGCACCCTCGGAAGACCTCGCTCCCCAGCTGTTCCACGTTGCCCATATCCACGATTTTCAAGGATGTACAGCCTGAGAACGCAAAGTTCTCCACGGTCCCAACACCTTCGCCCAGATCCACCGTTTTCAACGATGTGCACCCATGGAACGTGTTCATTGGCAACAAGGTCACGTTGTCCGGGATGGCGATGGACCGCAATCCACTCCCCCGAAAAGCACTGTTCCCAATGACCGTGACAGACGAGGGAAGATCGATAGCAGTCAGCGCCGTGCAGCCATAGAACGCATCCCACCCGATCTCCTCCAACTCAGACTCGATCACCACAGAGGACAGCGCCGTACACCCACGAAACATAGCACCGGGGAGATATCTGCACGCACCGCCGATCACCACGGACTTGAGGGATCTGCAGTCATCGAAATTACTGCCAACATCAGGACAATCGATCCGGATATGTTCCAACGCCGCACAGCCTTCGAAACCATCGACCACTTGGTTCATGGATCTGCACAGGTACAACGACTTCATTCCACTGCACCCCTTGAACGCACGGGCCCGGACCTGTTCCAAACCCTCCGTCAGCCACACTGCCTCCAACGAGGTGCAATCCAAAAAAGCCTCAAAGTCGATCTCCCGCAGACTGGAAGGGGTGACTAAGCTCCTCACACCACTTTGGTAAAATGCCCGCTCTCCAATAATCTCCAGTTTGCTCCCCTCAGCGAAGGTCACGCTACGAAGCGCGGGACATCTTGCGAACGAGTAGTTTCCGATCCTCTTCACCGTAGCAGGGATCACCACCGACTCCAGTGCATCGCAGTCACCAAACGCACTTTCACCTATTTCGATCATTTTATCTCCCAGCTCCACACGCTTCAGCTTGTCCATGCCATAAAAGGCTCTGTATGGGATACTGGTGATAGCCCCCTGGATCACAACACCGGTCACATCACCGGCATACACTCCCCAAGGATAGTCACTGTCACGGCGGATGGAAACACCCGGCGACGAAATGACCAGCGTCCCATCACCCAAAATGGACCACTGGACCTCTCCACTGGAAAAGTATCTCCCTTCAGCGATCACCGCAGAAGCGCTCGTCGGCAGGACTCCGACCAGCAAAATAAGCAGGAGACAAACGGATGCCAAAAAAATGGTCGTTCTCTTTTTCATGACCTATCCTCCTTTTTTATTTTCCTACTTTTTTATTATATTCCCCGACGATACCCCTGTCAATCCTTTCCATAAAAATACGAGATATGGGATACGTCAGACCTTCGGCCATATCCCGTATCTCATATCTCGTATCTCATATTTTCAGTTCATGGTCCCTTCCGCCCGGTGGAACAGCTCTCCGATCCGCTCCCGCAGGGCCTTGGCCTCCGGCGTGTCGGAAGCGCCGAAGGCCTCGATCCATTGGGCGGAGGCTTCCTGCGCTTCCTTCAGCGTGGACAGATCGAAGCTCAGATCCGCCACCCGGAAGGCCGGCAGACCCGACTGGCGGCTGCCGAAGAAATCGCCGGGACCACGGCTTTTCAGATCCTCTTCCGCGATCTTGAAGCCGTCGGTGGTCCGGC
>JAFNXT010000287.1 GCA_017378975.1 Oscillospiraceae bacterium | reverse complement strand
TACCGCCTCATGGAGCTCCTGCTCCAGATCCTGCCGCACGTTCCCCCGGTCCCGGCGAAGCTCCTCCAGCCGGGCATGGGCCGCCCCTTCGTCCACCAGATCGATCGCCTTATCCGGCAGATACAGATCCGGCAGATACCGCACCGACAGCCGCACCGCCTCCGTCAGCGCGTCTTCCGAGATCCGCAGATGATGATGCCGCTCCAGCCCCGGCTTCAACGCCTTCAGGATCGCCATGGTGGCTTCCTCGGTCGGCTCCTCCACCAGCACCGGCCGGAACCTGCGGTCCAGCGCCGGATCTTTTTCGATGTATTTCCGATATTCCTCCCGTGTGGTGGCCCCCAGCATCTGGAGCTCTCCCCGGCCCAATGCCGGCTTGAAGATGTTGGCGGCATCGATCGCGCCTTCTGCCGCACCGGCCCCCACGATGGTGTGCATCTCGTCCACGAACAAGATCACATCACCGCAACGCCGGATCTCCGTCAGCACATCCCGGAGCCGCTCCTCGAACTCGCCACGATACTTGGTCCCCGCCACGAGATTGGCCATATTCAAACTAACGAGCCGCTTCTCCTTGAGCTGTGGCGGCACGTTCCCGGTGGCCATCCGCTGGGCCAGCCCCTCGGCGATCGCCGTCTTCCCCACGCCGGGCTCCCCGATCAGGGCAGGATTGTTCTTGTTCTTCCGGCTCAGGATCCCGATCACCATATCGATCTCCCGGTCCCGACCGATCACCGGGTCCATCTCCTGGGCCTTCGCGATCAGGTCCACGCTGAACTGGTCCAGCAGTTTCATGGTCACACCCTCCTTTTTCCGTTTCACCTGGATCTGAGGCGACAGCACCGCCAGCGTCCGGGCACACACCGCCACCGTATCCACCTCCAGCGACTTCAGCAGATACCGCACCGCCCCATCCCCATGACGCATCACCGCCAGAAGCACATGCCCCGGCCCCACGGCCCGATGCTGGAGCAGCCGTGCCTCCCGTGCCGCCGCCCCCAAAAGACGTTCCGCATCCCGGCTCAAGCCCTGAGGCAAAGGCAGATCCGCCGTCCCTGTCCCAAATCGCCGCAGGACCAGATCCCGGACCCGTTCCGGTGCCGCTCCGGCCTCCCGGAGCAAAAGTCCCAACTGCCCCGGCTCCTCACACAGAGCGATCAGCAGATGCTGTGGCCCCACATAACTGTGCCCCAGCCCCCGGGCCTGCCGCCCGGCCGCCAATATCAGCTCCGTAGTCCTCATATCCAGCCGCATCCTGCCACCTCCCATGACCGAACGTAGAGCGGAGCTCCCCCGCTACAGGTCCATAGCCTATCCTACCACTTTCCCTCCGTCGAACTCCCTCGTCTGGGATATCCTCCCCTGCCTGCGGAAAATTTATACAAGGGAATTGCAAAGAAGGGTTGCATTTTCTCAAAACCATGCTAGAATAGAGATGCACCGGCTCCGGCCAGGTGTGGATAAAAACATAATGGAGGTAAGATCATGGCTTACAATATCACTGACGCTTGCGTCAAGTGCGGCGCTTGCGCTGAGAACTGCCCCGTCGAGGCTATTTCCGAGGGCGAGGACAAGTACGTCATCGACGCCGATGTCTGCGTCAGCTGCGGTGCTTGCGCTGAGAACTGCCCCACCGAGGCTATCGAGGAAGGCTGATCTTCATGATCCGCAAGTGGCCTGCGCCCAGCGCAGGCCACTTTTTCTCTACCTTTTAAGAAAGGACATCACCATGGAGACCCTCCCCAACGGTCTGACCCTCCGCATCCCAACAGGATGCTTCCCATTGAGTACCGACTCGATCCTGCTGGCGAACTTCACCAAGCCCGGCACCAAGGTGCTGGATCTCGGAGCCGGCTGTGGCACGCTGGGCCTCCTGCTCTGCGCCGACCATCCCAAATGTGAGATCACCGGTCTGGAGCTGGACCCCGATGCCCACGCCGCCGCCCTCCGGAACATCGCCGATAACCGGATCTCTCACCGTATCCACAGTATATGTGCCGACCTCCGGACCGTGCGTGATCTGCTCCCCTCCGGGAGCTTCGACACCTGTGTGTCCAACCCTCCCTATTTCCCCGGCGGTCCTGCCAGCAAGCAAACACCTCTGGCCCGTCGGGAGGACTGCTGTGCCCCGGCGGAGCTCTTCGCCGCCGCAAGCTGGGTGCTGAAGACCGGCGGTGATTTTTATCTGGTCCACAAGCCGGAGCGGCTGGCTCAGCTATGCGCCTGCGCTTCCGCATCCATGCTGGAGCCCAAACGGCTCCGCCTGATCCGCCACCGGGCGGATGGTCCCGTATCCCTGATCCTCCTGCAATGCCGCAAGGGCGGCAAGCCTGGGCTGATCTGGGAAGAACGTAGCCTCCATACCGCCGACGGACGGCCCACCCCCTACTATCAAGAACTATACCACGAGGAGTGATCGAAATGGCCGGGATGCTGTATCTGGTCCCCACCCCCATCGGAAATCTGGGTGACATCTCCACCCGCTGTCGTGAAACATTGGAAGCGGCGGACTTCATCGCCGCCGAGGATACCCGGGTGACCCTGAAGCTGCTGAACCATCTGGGGATAAAAAAGAGCCTCGTCAGCTACTACGAGCATAACAAGACCCATAAAGGCGATATGATCCTGGACCGGATCCTGGCAGGAGAAACCTGCGCTCTGGTATCCGATGCCGGAAGCCCCGCGATCTCCGACCCCGGCGAGGACCTTGTGAAGCAATGCGCCGAGGCCGGCATCACGGTCTGTGCCATCCCCGGTCCCTGCGCCGTGATCACCGCCCTGTCGATCTCCGGCCAGAGCACCGGAAGATTCTGCTTCGAGGGCTTCCTGTCCACCTCGAAAAAGAGCCGCCGGGAGCATCTGGACGATCTGAAGACCGAACGGCGTACCATGGTCTTCTACGAAGCCCCCCACAAGCTCCTGACTACTTTGGAAGACATGGCCGAAGCCTTCGGCGCTGACCGCCCCATCAGCCTCTGCCGGGAGCTGACCAAGCTCCACGAAGAAGTGGTCCGCACCACTCTGGGCGAAGCCATCGAGAAATATACCGCCCAGCCCCCCAAGGGAGAATTCGTGCTGGTACTGGCCGGCGCTCCGGAACAGCCCAAGGAAGTAGCCACCACCGCCGACGCGGTGACCCGATTG
>JAFNXT010000028.1 GCA_017378975.1 Oscillospiraceae bacterium | reverse complement strand
GGGTCGGGGGGTGTCGTCGTCCACTGTAGGGGACGGGTCTCCCGTCCCTATCGCCCACGCAGTGGGCGATCTGTTTTTCGCTCTGCGAAAAACAGCGGCGGGGGCGAGCCCCCGCCCTACGGTCACGGTGATCCCCCTTGTAGGGCGGGGGCTTGCCCCCGCCGTCGCCGCCCACGGGGCGGCGAGCTTGCCTCCCGCCCTACAGGGGGTGCGTCGATCAGCTCACCACTCCGGCGAGGATATCCTGATCGGTGGGCTCATGGAGCTTTCCGTCCACCTGCTCCATATTCTCCCGGATCCATTCCACGGTATCCTCTGCCTGATAGCCGATGTAGAAGCTCAGCCAATCGTCCTCGGTGGATACGTTCAGGGCATACAGGGCCTCCACATACTTCCCCTCCGGGTGGATATCCCCGTTCTCGCAATCTTTTTTCACCGCTTCCATCAGCGCCCTGGCCTTCTTGCCCTTGAACTCTTCGGAGCCCCGGCTGCCGCTCATATCCTCCACGACCACGTACTCCAGCGACTTCAGGAACTCGTCCCAATCCTCATAACGCAGGATGAACTGGGGCTTGGAGAAGAAGCGATCCAGCTTGTCGCCCACGGAGCTGTTCGTATAGTAGCGATACCGGCGGACCACGGTCCGGCCGTCGGTCAGGCGGTAGGTCAGGTTGACGCTTCCCACATCGCCGTAAACACCGTAGTCATAGGGATCTTCGGCGTCGGCGAGGGTCTCGTGGATCTGCACCAACTGGGCGATCTCCTCCGGATCCGTCACCTCCAGACCGGCGTACCGGTCCTCATACCGGGTCTCCCAGACATTGTAGTTGTAGTAGTCCGTCAGGGTGACGGAGGCCACCTTTTCGGGCTTGGGGGTCCAACGGGTGAGCCCCAGAGGATCGATCATGGTCAGGATCAGGCTCAGGGCGAAGGCGCCGCCGATCAGGGCGCATTTGATGCAGGTCCGCTTGTCGAAGACCTTCACGGTCCGCCGCAGGAACATCTCGGTACCGAAACAGCCCACAAGGAAGCCCACGATCAGGGCCAGGATCTCCATATCCAGGATCTCGCCCAGGATCATCTGGAACACCGCCGCCACGCTGAGGGTGAAGATCACGGAGCAGGGCAGCATCATGGGCCGGAAGGCCAGGAAGTCACCGGCAGACTCCAGCTTCCGCTTCCGGTACAGCCAGATCCCCAGCCCCAGCAGAGCAAGACCCAGCCCGGCCAGGATCACGAAATACCACCACTGGCCCGTGAGTCCACCGAACCGCTTGACGGCGCTGACCTCGATGTAGTCATAGTAGATCTGCTGTTTGTCCTGATGGAAGGATATCAGCTCATCCTGTTGGCTCCCCCAGACCACAGGGCAGAACCAGTCGAAAATATCGGTCCGGATGTACACACCGTAGAGCATGGGCTCATAGAAGGTGGTGATGAACCAGCGGATGATCTCCGACAGGAAATTGATCAGAAAGTACACCGCGCCCATGGCGAAGCGGCTGCCGGTGGACAAGGCGCACACCGCCGCCAGAGCAAAGAAGAACAGGTATTGCAGGAACATGATCAGCACCCACAGCAGAGCCACATACCAGAAGCTCCCAAGCTGGGTCATCACCACCAGAGCGAACACGAGGTTCGGCACCACGCTGAACATGAGGCCTGCCAGCACATGGGTGGCGTAGATCATCTCCCGGCGCAGGGGCAGAGCGTGGATGGCATAGCACATCCGGGTGTTGAACAGGTCCCCGAAGAGGCACAGGGCCACGATCAGGGCGTAGATCATATTCATCATCGTCAGGGGACCCATGGTATCCGCCACAGCGCTGGCGGCGTAGTAGTCCCGGTGATAGCCGCTGACCACGCCGAGCCCCACCATCAGACCGCCGATCAGGTACAGGATCCACACCGGCGCGAACCGGGTGATGTCCTTTCGCAAAAGGGCTTTATCAAAGAACGATGTTCTTGACTTCATAGTCCACACCTCCCAGCTCATAAATGAAGATCTCTTCCAAAGACAGGGGCAGGATGTCGAAGTAGGTGGGCGCCATGGCGCTGACCTTGGCTTCGATCTCCTCGGCATCGCCCCGGACGATCAGGGTCCGGAGCCGTCCGCTGCCCGATTCGTGGAGGATCTGCAGATCCTCCGGGGTCTGGCCCACCAACTGGAGCTTGTGGGTGGCGCCCTGCATATCGGCAAGGCTCCGCTCCAACAGCATCTGGCCACGGTCCATGATGCCCACATGGTCGCAGATATCCTCCAGCTCCCGGAGGTTGTGGGAGGAGATCAGCACCGTGGTCTGCCGCTGTTCCACATCGGAAGCGATCAGGCTCCAGACCTGACGGCGCATCACCGGATCCAGACCGTCCACCGGCTCATCCAGGATCAGCACCTCAGGCCGGGTACACAGGGTCAGGTGGAAGGCCGCCTGCTTCTGCATGCCCTTACTGAACTTGCGCATGGGTTCCTTCCCGGGCAGACGGAACACTTCATACAGCCGCTGATACAGCCCCTCGTCGAAGTGGGGCCAGATGCCCTTGTAGAACTTGTGCATATCCTCCATGGTGGCGGAGGGGAAATAGAAAATGTCATCGGGGATCGAACCGATCCGGGCCTTGACGGCGGGATCTTCGTAAATGGGCTTGCCCTCCAGCAGGACCTCGCCCTTGTCCTGACGGTACACACCGGTCAGGTGACGGATCGCGGTGGATTTGCCTGCGCCGTTGGGGCCCACCAGACCGTAGACCGACCCCTTGGGCACCGTCATGGTCAGATCCTTCAGGGCTGTGAAGGAGCCGAAGGTCTTGGTGACGTTTTTCATCTCAAGCATGGTCATCATCTCCTTTTTGGATGCGCCGGATCAGTTCTCCGGCATCGGTGCCGGTGGACAGGAGCTTGTCCACCAGAGTGTCGAATTGTGCCAAAAGCTCCAGCCGGTCGCTGTCCGGGGTGCCGCAGACGAAGCTGCCCTTGCCTGCCACGGAAGCGATCCAACCCTCGCTCTCCAGCTCCCGATAGGCCCGCTGGATGGTGTTGGGGTTGATCGCCAGCTCCATGGCCAGCTCCCGGACGCTGGGGAGCTTATCCCCCTCCAGCAGGATGCCTGCCCGGATCTGCTCCCGGAAGCTGTCGAGGACCTGCTGATAGATCGGCCGCCGGTCCCTGTGGTCCAGATGGATCATCGCCATCCCTCCTGACTGTATCATCTGTATTAACTGTGTTGGTACAGTTAAGGTAACATAAAAAATCCCCCTGGTCAAGAGGATCTTTTCAAAGGAACATTGTCGCCGCCCTCATCAGTGGGTGGCCTGTGGTTGGGCGGGGGCTTGCCCCCGCCGTCGCCGCCCGCCGGGCGGCGAACTTGTGCCCCCCTCATAAAT
>JAFNXT010000286.1 GCA_017378975.1 Oscillospiraceae bacterium | reverse complement strand
GTTGTTGGCTTCATCCCAGGTCGCGTGAACATCTACGTAAGCCAGATCGATGCTCTGGTTGGAATCGGTAAAACCGGGAAGCCAGCAATACAGATATGTGATATAGGGATACGAACTGGAATTCGCACCATTGTAATACTGATTGGCAGTCTTGGTGCTGTCGATCTGGGTCAGATCATAGACCAGATGCACCCAGGTATCCGTATTCGAAGGTGCGGTCATGGTGATCTCATTGCTCACCACGCCGTCAGTGGCACTGTCACCATTGTTGTCCGCCCGGTTGAACCATTGGCCGGTATAACTATTGGCGGAGGAATTGGTCGCGCCTACGATGCCATAGGCACCCAGCTTCGGAGTGGAGGAAAAGCCTCTGATCCGGTAGACCATGGATATATACTTGGCATCGCTCTTCTGTATACCGCTGGCTTCACTGTAGTTGCCCGCATGGTAGATACGGATCGCGTCCCGACCGGTGCCGCTGGTGCCATTGGTCAGTTTTACGTAGGACTTGTTGTTGGAGGTGCCCTGTGTTACGGACAGATTATAGCCACTGCCCTTCCACAGGGCGATCACGGTGGCCTCATTGGCATTTTGAGACGTGAAGTCCAGGCAATGGGTAGATGCGCCGCTGGGAGGTGACACGGTATCAGTCTCATCATCTGTTTCAGGGACATAGGGGATGATCGTTTCCTGCTGATCCGGCAGATACTCACCGGGATCGTTGGAGAACGCCGCCGCGTCCTTGCCGTAGTTGATGGCGGAGGCCTCGTCAGAGAAGTAGGCCACATGGGACAGATCCAGATACTCCGAACCGCCGGCAGCCATCTTCTCTATGTCAAGGATGACGGAGTAGATATAAGAAGTGTTGTTCCACCGGGAAGAGTCGGAGACCTCCGCCAAATCGATGACCTTGTAGATCCAGGTGTTCGCGCTGGTGGTCAGCGCGGTGGAGGAAACGGAGGGGATGTACGATCCGCAAGCGCTTCCTGCCGAATCATAAAGTGTAGCCGTCGCACCGGAAGCAGTCTGGTTGGCGAAGCTGATCTTGATGGAGGGACTGGAGATGTTGGTGCGGTAGACGATCGTCACATAGCGCACCGAATCTCTGGTCTTCTGGGAGCTATCGAAGTAGAAGCTGGTCAGTGCCATGGCTTTGAGTGCTTTACCGGACTTCAGGGCGATCCGCAGATACTTGAAGGCACCGGGAGTCCCTTTGCCCACCTGCGTCGCCGAGAAGGGCGAGCTGGAATGGCCCCACCATTTGCTGTAGGTGGACTTGCCGTAGGCGCCGCTGCCCAAGGCAGTGTTGCTGCCGGTGGACAGACCGGTGGTGGAGTTGACAGCGGAGGTATAGCCGCCGTTGAGGGTATAGTCATAACCGACGATGTCTTGCTCCGGCATCCGCTCACCGCCGGCATAGACCCAGTTCGTCGTGGCTGTGCCGGTGGACGAGGAATACTCGAAGAGCATACCGTCGTTCAGGTAGTCGTAGATCTTGATGGGCCAACTGATGGAGTCGGCGGTGTTGATATTGCCGGACAGGCCGGTCGTGCCTGCAACGTAACCGGCCGCCACGTCGCCGACCGCGGCGGCATAGACGCTGGTTGGGACCGCTGACACGGTCAGCAGGACGGCCAGCAACAGTGCGGCCACTCGTTTGGTCAAGGGATGTCGTTTCATGGGTCGTTCTCCTTTTTTCTGTGTTGGGTGACGGTCTCGGTCAGGACTGTCCGTTGGCAAATTATAAATATTCCATCATATTATAGCACCCCCCAGCCCAAAAGTCAATGGATGGAGGGTGGGGGGGTGAACGTATTTTTGGGTATGAAGCATGCCGGAGCGGCGTTCCTTTCTGACACCGGTAAGGCGGTGACGGAAGAGGAGCATGGAAGAAAATGTCTTGCAAAAGATCGGCTTATGGTTATAATGTATTAAATAAGGAAGGGAGGTGACCGGTTCGGTGAAGATGGATCGGAAATTGGCACGTTCGGTGGCACGGCGGAGGCTCAAAGGTCTGCGGGCCACGCAGGTGGTGGCGTTGGTGTTCCTGGGGATCATCCTGTTGGGGACCGTGCTGTTGGCTCTGCCGGTGGCATCCCGGGACGGTGTGTCCTGTGGGCTCCGTCCGGCGTTGTTCACTGCCACCTCTGCCACCTGTGTCACGGGGTTGGTGCTTTTCGATACCTTCACCCAGTGGAGCGGCTTCGGGCAGGTGGTGATCATCAGCCTGATCCAGATCGGTGGATTGGGTTTCATGAGCATCGCCACCCTCTTCGTGTTCCTTTTTCGCAGGAAGGTGGGTCTGAAACAGCGGATGGTCATGGCGCAGGCGCTGAGCCTCAACGACATGGGCGATGTGGTCCGGCTCCAGAAATGGGTACTGGTGGGCTCCTTCACCGTGGAAGCGGTGGGGGCCGGGATCCTGATCCTCCGGTTCCTGCCGGAGCATGGGATCTGGACAGCGCTGAAATGGGGCGTGTTCCACTCTGTTTCCGCTTTTTGTAACGCAGGCTTCGATATCTTCGGCTGTATCACCCCCGGAGCCAGCCTGATGGAGTTTTCTTCCGATCCGGTGGTGCTTTTGACGCTGTCGGCACTGGTGATCGTGGGCGGTCTGGGCTTTCTGGTGTGGCAGGAGGTATTGACCCGACCCCGACGGCTCAGCGTCTATGCCCGGCTGGTGCTGATCATGACCGGTCTCCTGCTGGCACTGGGGACTCTTGGCATCGCTCTGGCCGAATGGGACAATCCCATGACCATCGGTCCTATGACCACGGCAGATAAGCTTCTGAACTGCTTCTTCCAGTCGGTCACCAGCCGCACCGCCGGGTTCGCGGCGGTGGATCAGGCCTTGCTCACCGATGCCGGTAAGGGGATCACCATGATGCTGATGCTGGTGGGCGGTTCCTCCGGCTCTACCGCCGGCGGTGTGAAGACCGTGACTATGGTGGTGCTGTTGCTGTTCCTGTGGTCCAGAGCCAGAGGCAAGAGCACCGTGTGCGTGTTCCGCAGGACCATCCCTGCCGGACGGGTCATGGACGCCATGACCATCTTCGCACTGGTGGTGGGCCTTGCCGTGGGCGGCGCGGTGTTCATCAGCGCCACCGGTCCCGTGAGCTTCACGGACGGATTGTTCGAGACGGTGTCCGCACTGGCGACGGTAGGTGTGACCGCCGGGGTCACCGGCAGGCTCAGCATCGCCGCCCAGTTGATGATCATTTTGTATATGTATTTTGGACGTGTGGGCATACTGACCCTCAGCCTTGGGTTCCTCATGGGGGACGAGGCAGAGGAGCGGTTCCGGTATGCTTCCACAGATCTGCTGATCGGATAAGGAGGAAGCGATGAGATCTTATGTCGTGATCGGGCTTGGACGCTTTGGCTCTGAGGTGGCAAGAGAGCTGTACCGTCAGGGCTGTGAGGTGCTGGCTCTGGATATGAGCAGTGAGCTGGTGGCGGCGGTGGCCGATGAGGTGACCCATGCCGTGGTGGCGGACGCACAGGACAAGGACGTGCTCCGGGCGCTGGGCGTGGCGGAATTCGACTGCGCCATCGTGGCGATCGGCAGCGATCTGGCGGCTTCCGTGCTCACCACCATGAATCTGAAGGAGCTGGGACTGCCGCAGGTGGTCTGCAAAGCCCATGGGCAGGTCCATCGCCGGGTGCTGGAGAAGCTGGGCGCTGACCGGGTGCTGGTGCCGGAGCAGGAGCAGGCGGTGCGGTTGGCACGGAGCCTGTCCAGCCCCAATGTGCTGGACTATATCGAGCTGTCCGATGACTACGGTATCGTGGAAGTGCCGGTCCCTGCCGCTTGGGTCGGTAAGGATCTGCGTGAGTTGAACATCCGGGCGAAGCTGGGGCTGAACGTTCTGGCGATCCGCCGGGCAGGGGAGATCATCGTGTCTCCGGCGGCAGATCTGAAGATCGGGTCCGGCGATGTGGTGGTGGTCCTGGGAGATTCTCAGGCGCTCAGGAAGGTGAGGAAGCTGTGATGGAGATCAGGATCACAGGAAGGAAGAACCCTCTGCTCCAGCAGGTGCGGAAGCTGATCGCTTCCCGTCGGGAACGGGAGGCCGCCGGGCTGTTCGTGGCCGATGGCACCAAGCTTCTGATGGAGGCGGTGGAACATTGGCCGGGACTGGATACGGTGATCCTCTCTGATGGCGTGGATGCCGAGGTGCCGGAGGGCGTACGTCTGGTCCGGGTGCCGGAGGATGTGATGGCTTCCATCTCTCCCATGCAGGCACCGCAGGGGGCGTTGTTCCTGTGCCGTCTGCCAGAGAAGACAGTGCTGAAGCCCTGTGCCGGTATGCTGTTGCTGGATGGGATCCAGGATCCCGGCAATGTGGGCACGATCCTCCGGACGGCTGACGCTTTGGGCGTGCCGGTGGCGTTGCTGGAGGGGTGTGCCGATCCATACAATCATAAAACGGTCCGTGCCAGTATGGGCGCGGTGTTCCGTACCCCGGTGGTGACCACCACTTGGGAGGAAGCGAAGGCGGCCTGTCGGGAGGCTGGCATCCCTGTGGCGGTGACGGCCCTTTCTGACCGGGCCATGGATATCCGCAAGGCAGAGCCCGGGAAGCTGGCGGTGGTGATCGGCAGTGAGGGCCGGGGCGTCCGGCCGGAGATCCTGGAAGAAGGAGATCTGGAGCTGATCATCCCCATGCGGCCCCATTGTGAATCGTTGAACGCGGCGGTGGCCGCGACCATCGTCATGTGGCAGATGGGGAACTGAGGAGGTAGTCTGGATGCTGGTGCATTGGATATGGCTGGCTCAGCGGTCCGGTGTTTCTGACCGGGTCCGGATGACCTTGTTGGAGAAGTTCCCGGACGCGGAGGATGTTTATCATGCCGTTCGGGAAGAGCTGGCGGTGGAGGGACTGACGGAGCAGGGGATGGAAGCCCTGATGGACAAGTCTTTGGATGAGGCACACAAGATCCTTGCCCAATGTGCCCAGAAGGGGATCCGGGTCATGACCATGGCAGATGAAGCGTATCCTTCCCGGCTCCGGGCGATCCCGGATCCGCCGGTGGTGCTCTATATGAAAGGGGAACTGCCGGCGTTCGGGGACCGGCCCACCATCGGCGTGGTGGGTACCCGGAAGGCCAGCACCTACGGGCTGAGCATCGCCCGGCGGATGGGGTATCAGATCGCCCGGTGCGGCGGTATTTTGGTGTCCGGTATGGCCTTCGGTATCGACGGTGTGGCCACAGGGGCCGCATTGGAAGGGCAGGGCTTCGCCGTGGGCGTGTTGGGCACCGGTGTGGACCGGGTATACCCCAGCTCCAACCGGAGCCTGTTCGGGCGCATGGAGAGGGAAGGTTGCCTTCTGAGTGAGTTCCCGCCCGGTACGCCGCCATATAAATGGAATTTCCCCAGGCGGAATCGGATCATCAGCGGGCTGTCTGACGGCGTGCTGGTGGTGGAGGCCCCGGAGCGCAGTGGCGCACTGATCACCGCCCGGCGGGCGGGGGAACAGGGGCGGGACGTGTTCGTGGTGCCAGGGAACATCGATGTGGCCGCCTGCGCCGGAAGCAATGCTCTGCTCCGGGACGGTGCCGCCGTGGCCACCTGCGGCTGGGACGTGGTGGGGGAGTATGCTTCCCGGTATCCTGCCGTAACGGAATGGACCGTGGACACGGAGCCGCCGGTGGAGGAAGCACCGCCTATGGTGGCGCAAAACCGTAAGATGCCGGTCCCGGAACCGCCGAAAAATAAAAAAGGGATTGACAATGGCGGACACTCGCCGTATATTTACGGGGAAAACACAGGCGTAGTCCTGTCGGAAACAGAGCGGGCCATCGTTCAGTATTTGGAACGGGGCAGGAGCCTGACCGATGATGTGATCGCTGCCACGGGCCTGCCTTCGGGGCAGGTCATCGGCGTGCTGACCATGCTGGAGGTCCGGAAGATCATCCGGCGCCTCCCGGGGAATATGCTGGAACTGGAATGAAACAGATCCCGTTGCGGATGCGACGGGATGGAATGGAGTTAAGCGAACATGTCTAAAGCGTCGAATCTGGTGATCGTGGAGTCGCCTTCCAAGGCCAAGACGATCGGCAAATATCTGGGACCGGATTTCACCGTCAAGGCCAGCATGGGCCATCTGCGGGATCTGCCCAAGAGCACCATGGGTGTGGATCTGGAGACCTTCGATCCTCATTACATCCCCGTGAAGGGGAAGGAAGAGCTGATCCGGGAACTGAAGGCCGCCGCGGCTCAGGTGGATACCGTGTACCTCGCAACTGACCCGGACCGTGAGGGCGAGGCGATCAGTTGGCATCTGAAGGAGCTGTTGGGTCTGCCTGATGAGAAGGCTCACCGGGTCACCTTCAACGAGATCACCCAGAAGGTCGTCACCGAGGCGATCCGTTCCCCCAGAGATATCGACGGGGATCTGGTGGACGCACAGCAGGCCCGACGGATCCTGGACCGGATCGTGGGCTATCAGCTGTCCCCCCTGCTTTGGAAGAAGGTCCGCCGGGGCCTGTCCGCAGGACGTGTCCAGAGCGTGGCCACCCGGCTGGTGGTGGACCGGGAGAACGAGATCCGGGCCTTCCAGCCCAGAGAATACTGGTCTTTGGATGTGATGCTGGACCGGGTGGGCAAGCCCGGTTCCTTCCTTGCCCATTACCATGGCGAGGACAAGAAACGGGAACTGGGGAGCGAAGTGGAGGTCGATCAGATCATCTCCGACATCCAGGGGAAGCGCTTCACCGTCACCAATGTGAAGAAGAGCGAGAAGAAGCGGTCCGCCGCGCCTCCCTTCACCACTTCCACCCTCCAGCAGGAGGCTTCCCGGAAGCTGAACATGACCCCCAAGCGTACCATGGCGATCGCCCAGCAGTTGTATGAAGGCGTGGATGTTTACGGCGAGGGCACCTTGGGTCTGATCACCTACATGCGTACGGACTCTCTGCGTCTGTCTGACGAGGCCATGGATGCCGCCGCCGGGTTCATCCGTCACCGCTATGGCGAGGACTATTATTATGGTAAGCACCATGTGTTCAAGACCAAGGGGAACGCGCAGGATGCCCACGAGGCGATCCGGCCCACCCATGTGGAGCTGGACCCCGAGAGGATCCAGAGCAGTCTGACCAAGGATCAGTATCGGCTGTATAAGCTGATCTGGAGCCGGTTCCTGGCTTCCCAGATGGCCAACGCCATTTATGATACGGTGTCGATCGACACCCAGTGTGCCGGGCATATTTTCCGCAGTTCCCATCAGAGCATGCGTTTCGCCGGCTTCATCGCCGTTTACGAAGAGGGCAAGGATGAGGACGGGGAGGCTATGGGATCCCCTCTGCCGGATCTGCAGGTGGGAGACGAGGCCACGGCCCGGGATATCAAGAAGGAACAGCATTTCACCCAGCCCCCGGCCCGGTATACCGAGGCCACGCTGGTCAAGGCCATGGAGGAGAAGGGCGTGGGAAGACCTTCGACCTACGCTTCCATCGTCTCCACGATCCAGGACCGGGAGTATGTGGATAAGCAGGACAAGCGTCTGGTGCCCACGGCATTGGGCGAGGTGGTGAACGGACTCATGATGGACCGGTTCCGGGACATCATCGATGTGGAGTTCACCGCCAATATGGAGCGCAGACTGGACGAGGTGGAAGAGGGCAAGCGGGACTGGAAGGATCTGCTTTCCGAGTTCTACGGCGGCTTCCATCAGGAGCTTCAGGATGCGGAGACGGCGCTGGAGGGCGTTCGCCTGAAGGTGCCGGATGAAGTCACCGAGGAGATCTGCGAGGTCTGCGGCAAGAACATGGTGATCAAGATGGGCCGGTTCGGCAAGTTCCTTGCCTGCCCCGGCTGGCCGGAGTGTACCAACACCAAGCCCATCGTGGAACGGATGCCCGGACGGTGTCCCAAGTGTGCCAGCACCATCCTCAAGCGCAAGTCCAAGCGTGGCTTCGCTTATTACGCCTGTGAGCGTGGCGCCGACTGCGGCTTCATGACATGGGACGTGCCCACGGCGGAGGATTGTCCCAAGTGCGGCTTCACCATGTTCAAGAAGTCCGGCAGAGGTCGTATGAAGCCCTTCTGCATCAATGAGACCTGCGAGGACTTCCTGCCGGAGGATAAGAGAGGCTATTACAAGAAGCCCACCGCCGCCGGAGAGGATGGCGAGGCACCGGTGGCGGATAAGGACGAGAAGAAGACCAAGAAGTCCGCCCCCAAGAAGACTGCCGCCAAGAAGACCGCCACGAAGAAGACGACGGCAAAGAAGACGACCACCCGTAAGAAGAAAGAGGCATCCGAATGAGCAAAGTGAAAGTGATCGGCGCGGGGCTGGCAGGCTCCGAGGCCGCGTGGCAGCTTGCCCAGCGTGGGGTGCAGGTGGAGCTGTTCGAGATGAAGCCCCACAAGATGACCCCTGCCCATCATAGCCCCTGGTTCGGTGAGCTGGTATGCTCCAACTCCCTCCGGGGCGACCGGCTGGAGAACGCCGTGGGCCTGTTGAAGGAAGAGCTCCGGCGCATGGACAGTCTGATCATCGCCTGCGCCGACCAGACCCGTGTGGAGGCCGGTGGCTGTCTGGCGGTGGATCGGGAGGGCTTCGCCAAGCTCGTCACCGAGAAGGTACGGAACCACCCCAACATCACCGTCACCGAGGAGGAGATCACTGCCGTCCCGGAAGGGCCGGTGATCATCGCTACGGGACCCCTGACCTCCGATGGACTGTCCAAGGCGATCGGGGAGTACTTCGGCACCGGGTATCTGCATTTCTTCGATGCCGCCGCGCCCCTGGTGACGGCGGAGTCGATCGATATGGACAAGGCATGGTGGCAGTCCCGGTATGACCGGGGGACCCCGGACTATATCAACTGCGCCATGGATAAAGAAGAATACGATGCATTCCTGAAGGAACTGGTGGCGGCGGAGGAAGCGCCGGTCCATGGGTTCGAGGACAGGAACGTTTTCGAGGGCTGTATGCCCGTAGAGGTCATGGGACGGCGTGGGTATGATACCCTTCGCTACGGTCCGTTGAAGCCGGTGGGCTTGAAGGATCCCAAGACCGGCAGGGAGCCTTATGCGGTGGTCCAGCTTCGGCAGGACAATGCCGCAGGCAGCATCTTCAATCTGGTGGGCTTCCAGACCCATCTGAAATTTGGAGAGCAGAAGCGTGTGTTCTCCATGATCCCGGCCCTGAAGGATGCGGAGTTCGTGCGTTACGGTGTGATGCATCAGAACACCTTCCTCCAGAGCCCCAAGCTGCTGGATAAGTATTACGCCGACCGCAGAGATCCCATGGTGGCCTTCGCCGGCCAGATGACCGGCGTGGAGGGCTATGTGGAGTCTGCCGCTTCCGGCTTTTTGGCGGCGGTGGCCATGGCGGCCAAGGTGCAGGGACGGGAACTCCCGGAGTTCCCCCGGACCACCGCCATCGGTGCGCTGGGCCTTTACATCAGCGATGAGAGCATCGTGGATTTCCAGCCCATGAACATCAATTTCAGCATCATCGCTCCTTTGGAGCAGAGGATCCGTAAGAAGGCAGAGAAGAATCTGGCGATCGCGAACCGGTCCCTCGCGGTGATCGACGAGCTGAAGGCCAGAGGTGTATAAAGAAAGAGAGGGAGCTATGAGAATCATTCTGGACGCCATGGGCGGCGATCACGCCCCTCAGGCTCCGGTGATGGGCGCGATCGACGCGGCGAAGGACTTCGGCGCGCAGATCACGCTGGTGGGTCGGGGCGAGGAGATCCTGAAGGTCCTGAAGGACAACGGGATCGAGAACCTGCCGGAGGGCATCACCATCCGCAACGCCGAGGACGTGGTGGATATGCACGACGATCCGGCCAATGTGGTCCGCAAGCGGAAGGATTCCTCCATGATCGTGGGACTGCGCATGCTGGCGGAGGGCGAGGGCGATGTTTGTATCTCTGCCGGTTCCACCGGCGCGTTGCTCTCCGGCGCCACGCTGGTGGTCAAGCGGGTGAAGGGCATCCGCCGTGCCGCCATGGGCCCCTGTATGCCCAATAAGGCCGGTGGCAAGACCGTGCTTCTGGACTGCGGCGCCAATGCCGAGTGCACCCCGGAGTTTTTGCTCCAGTTCGGCATCGTGGGCACTCTGTTCGCCCGGAAGAGTCTGGGGATCGCATCTCCCAGAGTGGGCCTTTTGAACATCGGCACCGAGGATTCCAAGGGCACGCCCTTGCAGAAGGAGGCCTATGCTCTGCTGACTGATGCCCATGAGAAGGGGCTCGTGAACTTTATCGGCAACGTGGAGGGACGGGACGTGCTTCTGGGCGGCGTGGATGTGGTGGTGGCCGACGGCTTCTCCGGTAACGTCCTGCTGAAGTCCATCGAGGGCACCGCCATGTTCATGGGGAGCCTGATGAAGCATAAGATCTTCAAGCGGAGCTTCCTGTCCAAGATCGGCTACCTCTTCTGCAAGAAGGGCGTGGACGAGGTGATGAAGATGATGGACTACCGTGAGATCGGCGGTACCCAGTTCCTTGGTATCAAGAAGCCGGTGATCAAGGCCCATGGGTCCTCTGACCGGCTGGCGTTCCGTAATGCGGTGCGTCAGGCCATGGATGCGGCGAAGAACGATATGTCCGCGGAGCTGGAGCAGTGTCTGGCCAAGATCAAGGAGGAGCCCAATGCTCAGTGATCTGGAGAAAGCCATCGGCTATCGGTTCAAAAATCTTGGGCTGTTGCAGAACGCGCTGGCCCATTCCTCCTATGCCAATGAGCGGTATCATGACAGTCTCATGAGCAACGAGCGGCTGGAGTTCCTTGGGGATTCCATTCTGGGCATGACGGTGGCAGACCACCTGTACCGGAATTTCCCGGACCGTCCCGAAGGGGAGCTGACCCGGATGCGGGCGGACATGGTCTGCGAGACCACGCTGGCCGCTGTGGCGGATAAGATCGGGCTGGGACAGCATCTGCTGTTGGGCCACGGCGAGGAGCAGGGAGGCGGCAGAGGCCGTGCCTCGATCCTGGCCGATGCCGTGGAGAGCGTGATCGCCGCCTGCTATCTGGACGGCGGCTTCGAGCCTGCGGCCGGGTTCATCCGGCAGTTCATCCTGTGTGACGTGCCGGTGAAGAAGCTCCACAATGTGGACTACAAGACCACCCTGCAGGAGTTGGTCCAGCGGAAGAAGGATCAGGTGCTCAGCTACGCCCTGACGGGGGAGAGCGGCCCGGATCATGACAAACAGTTCCGGGTGTCGGTGTCCCTCAACGGCAAGGTCGTTGGCGAGGGCATGGGACGCAGTAAGAAACGGGCAGAGCAGGACGCGGCACGGGCCGCGATCGAGGCCCTGTTCCCGGAGAAGTGAATATCGAAAAAAGCACCATCCGGTCGGGTGGTGCTTTTTTCGATAATGCAGGATGCAGGATCATGGTGTCCGCTACGCGGACGATCTATCGGGGTCAGTGTTGTTGGTGTGGGGACGATCGTTTTTGGTTGACAAGGATCTTGGGGGTGCTATAATGGAAGAAACAGGGGGTGTGACACGCAGGACAGGGGACGGTCCTCTGGCCTGAGGAGTGAAGACGCAGGACCGTCCCCTGTCTTAGATTCCTTACAAGGGGGTAAGTATATGACTTTTGATCCGTACTCTGTGACTTGTTTCCTGGCGGCTTATGGGCGGACTAGTGAGGCAGAATTTATCATCTTTCATATTCTTTTTGTGTGCGTTGGTTGCTTGTTTTTCTACCACGCTCTGTTTGAAAGCCGGATAGTGGATGCGCTAAGAAAGTATGATCACTTGGAAAACGTCATAAAACCCCGGAAATATGGAGTTGTTGGTCTGATTGGCACAGAATCGGTTCTAGTGACGGCACTCTGCTTCTCTGTATATTATGAGGCAATTATTATGATAGATTTTTTGGTAGTCATGGTATTGGTGTATACTGTCCGCATGGTCGGGATACTGTCAGTCCGTATGGACTATATCGATGGGCTTTTTGTATATCGGTCCTTTAGAAGGATGATAACGTTTCCTCCTTCGGAAATATCCAAAATAACTAGAGAGATGCGTGACAGGAGCGTTGGCTATACGCTGGTGATTTATTTATTTAGCGGACAAAGCATCGAATTTTCACACCAGTTTTATAGCGGTCTTGAATGGTTTTGGGATGAGTTCAATAAGACAGGGGACGGTTCTCTGTCTTGAGGAGTGAAGACGCAGGACCGTCCTCTGTCGTGTGCTTTGTGGGTCATCCTCGGGATGACTGCCGGAGTATGGAGTTTTCAAAAAACATGGCTGGAGCTGTGTTTGGGCTTGACTTTTACGTGGCGTGAAAGTGTATGCTGGCGGGGAAGGAGGGGGCTTGGATGAAGATCAAAGCAGTTTGCGAAGCCACAGGTCTCACGGACCGCACCGTTCGGTATTATATCGAGGAAGCTCTCGTGTCCCCGGAGCACACGGACAATTATTGGGGACGCAGGAATTACGATTTTTCAGAAGAGGATGTACAGCGGTTGAAGGATATCGCTGTCCTCAGAAAATTCGGGGCCTCCGTTTCGGAGATCCGGGAGATGATACATAGCTCTGGGAACCTCTACCCTATGGCCCAGGAACTCAGGGCTCGGAAATGTGCCGCCATCGATGAAGAACGAAAGCTGGTGGATGCGCTGGACCGGTTGGATCATTTGCGGTTCTACACCTTCCCCCGGCTGGCAGATGCGTTGTCGGAGCCGGTGGAGGAAGCACCGATGCCTTCCGGAGATGAGAAGCGGAGCATTTGGTCCACCGTATGGGATGTCATCAAAAAAGTAGTGACTTTCGTGCTGGTGGGGATCCCGGTGGTGTGGGCGGTCTTCGTGTTTTGGATACAGTCACACAGCAATTATTATCCTGTTTTCCGTCTGGGTGGTGTGTTGTTGACGCTCTTGTTCCTGTCACCGTCCATTGCGTACATCATCATTTCGAGGACTGGCCTTGCCGGGAAGGTGCCCCTAAAGTGGAAACGAAGGATCCTGGTGGTGCTGGTCTTATCGACCATAGGCTGGATCGTGGCACCTTTCGGTATCATCAGCCATTCGGAGACTACTGATATCAGAAACTATGGAGATTTCGATCCGTCTTGCTCTGTGAACGGTGATGACCTGTTTCGTGAGCTGTTTCCGCATGCTCCCAACGTAAACGCCGTTGTGAAGCAGTCCGATGGAAGCTATGAAACGGTCCGGCTGGACACGAGATATCTTTACCGCCATTTCGACTTTATCGATCCTGCCTATGATGTTTATGCCGAATGGCCGCTGGAGGAAGAGGCGTTCCAGGCGGAGATCGACCGTGTGAGGGAGCTGTTCCAGCGGAAGGCTACCGTAGAGGATGGAGAACGTCCCTGCTGGAACTATGTCACGGTGGAAAAAGGGGACTATGATTGTCATATCTTAGCGTATCATGATGACCCGATTTTTGAAGGACCGGATGGTTCTGCCGCTGGTTCTGATCATTATCGGTACTATATCTTTGCCTATGAAGAAGCGAGGCACAGGGTGCGTTATTTGTGCTGTTACAGTATGCAATACTGCGATGGTGATCCCGGACCGTATTATTTGGAGCTGGAGTGGTGACGGGGCAGGGTCTTTCGAATGGCGACACCCCTTCAGTCACGGCGTAAGACAGGGGACGGTTCTCTGTCTTGAGGGGAAATGGAAGTTGCGTATAGCTGAAATGTCCTAGATCGCACCCCGGAGGGGGCGAAGGTCTCCTCCGGGGCACATGGGCTCCGATCGAGGGAAGGCATGCGCCGCCCGGAGGGCGGCGACGGCGAGGGCGTGCCCTCGCCCTACAAGGGGCGTGGGGACGGCATCGGATGTTCTCTGTCTTTGGAAATGAAGACACGGGATGATCCCCTGTCATGTCCCTGGTCTTG
>JAFNXT010000285.1 GCA_017378975.1 Oscillospiraceae bacterium | reverse complement strand
CAGCCCGGAATGGAGCTATGATGAGCGCAACCACTGGCATGCCTGCTCCTGCGGCCTGTCCGGCGATCTGGATGCCCATGACTGGGTGCGCGTGGAGACGGACCGCACGGATGTGGTGATGTCCCGGTGCGGGATCTGCGGCATGGTCCGGGAGGAACAGACCTCCGATCCCACGGAGCAGACCCAGCCCACCCTTCCCACAGGCACCCAGCCCACCCAGCCGCAGGCACCCGCGGAGCCCTCCGGTGGTTCCAATGTGGCGGTGATCGTGCTGAGCATCCTGCTGGGCCTGTCTCTGGCCGCCAACGGCGTGCTGGGCTATCTGCTGTACATGACGAAAAAAGCCCCCAAGGGGCCTGACAAGAAAGGAAACGGGTGATCACCATGGAGATGACGAAACGGAACGATCCCGAGCGCCAGCTTCGCCGCCAGCTTGGCCGGCAGGTGGAGCTGGGACGGCTGGTGATGCTGGTGATCCTGGGGATCACCTTCGTGAACCAGATCCTCCTGCTGTGCGGTGTCCGCTACCACTTCTTCCTGTCCGCCGCCATGCCCTATTATCTGAACTGGCTGGCGATCGGGCTGGATGTGGGGGCCTTCAAGGCGGTGGCCACCATCGTGACGCTGATGATCTATGTGGGGCTGGCGGCCTGCTGGCTCCTGTCCGGGCGGCTGGTGGAGTGGATGCTGGCGACGCTGGTGTTCTACGGCGTGGATACCCTTTTGCTGGCGGTGTTCGCCCTGACCCTGCTGGAGAAGCCCTCCGCCTGCCTGCTGGAGATCGTGACCCACGGCGTGGGCATCGCCGCGCTGTACTGGTCCTTCCGGTCGCTGGAGCGGCTGACCAAAATGCCCCGGCGGCGGCCCAGACCTGTGGAGCCTGACGCGGTGTCCTGATGCCAAAAACGGCGGACTTGCCGATTGACATCCGAAGAAGATCATGGTAAGATGTTCGAGGAAAAATGAGGGAGTAGCGGACACGCTCCGGCGTGGCGCACGTCAACAGTACGGCCTTTCGGTCTGGCGTGCGATAGACTGTGAGACTCATGTATATGGGTGCTTTGCCATACATGATCGCTTCCGTTGATATAAACGACCCGTGCATGGCCTGCGCCCTGCCGGGTCGTTTCATTTATTTTTGCACGAAAGTGCTTTTTTAGGAGGAAAAACGTCATGCTGATCCCAGTTTTGTTGTTCGCTCTGGGCCTGGTCCTGCTGATCAAGGGCGGTGACTGGTTCGTGGACGGTGCTACGGGCCTTGCCCGCCGGTTCCACCTGCCCGACATCGTGGTCGGTGCCACCGTGGTCTCCATCGGCACCACTCTGCCGGAGGTCATGGTCTCCGCCACCGGTGCCCTGAACGGTCAGGGCGCGATGGCTTACGGTAACGCCATCGGTTCGATCATCTGCAATACCGCTCTGATCGCCGCCATCTCCGTCACCTGCAACCCCGGTCCCGTCAATGTCAAGTCCATGAAGATGCCGGTGCTGTTCTTCTTCGGCTCCGTCGCCATCTATTGCTTCGCCGCCTATTTTCTTGGTGAGTTCTCCCGGGTGCTGGGCTTCATCCTGCTGGCGATCTTCGTGGTGTATATGTTCCTCACCGTCCGTCAGGGTCTGAAGGACCCGGAGACCTCCGAAGATGACCATGAAGAGGTCAAAGAGAAGAAGCTGTGGCAGGAGCTGCTGCTTCTGGTGGTGGGCGCGGCTCTGATCGCCGTGGGCGCGGATCTGCTGGTGGACAACGGTACCATCATCGCCACCAAGCTGGGCGTTCCCGAGACGGTGATCGCTCTGACCTTCGTGGCGCTGGGCACCAGCCTGCCGGAGCTGGTCACCACCATCACCTCCCTGCGGAAGGGCCATGCCTCTCTGGGCATCGGCAACGTGATCGGTGCCAACATCTTCAATCTGGTGCTGGTGTCCGGCATCTCCGTGGCGCTGGCTCCCTTCGAGGTGCCCGTGGGCAAGATGCTCTTCGGCATCAATGCTTCTCTGGTGCTGGATATCCCGGTGATGCTGGCAGTCATGTGCCTGCTGACCATCCCCACCCTCCTGCGCAAGAAGCTCAGCCGCTGGCAGGGTCTGGTCCTGCTGGGCATCTACGCCGCCTTCTGCATCCTGCAGTTCACCATGTAACGACCAAGGGAGTGTTGCAAAATGATGCAACACTCCCTTTTGATATCGTATGACGGACTGCGACGTAGGGGCGACCATCGGTCGTCCGCCTCTGATCCGACCGGATCAGAGGCATTTTCTTCGAACAGCCTGTATTTCGCCTTCGGCGATGTGCTCATGCGATGCATGAGCACCGGACGAGCGATGCTCGCCCCTACGATGTCGCATTATGCAACACGCCCTTCATCATGCCAAAAACCTGTCTTTGCGAGGAGGGCGAAGCCCGACGTGGCAAACTCCTCAAAAGATCCACCATCCCTCGGATCGAAGGAGATCGCCACACCAGTGGCACAGACTGGTTCGCGATGACATCGTTATCAAGGGCGTGCCGCAGTTCGCGACACGCCCTTTTTCCATATCAGAT
Source organism: Oscillospiraceae bacterium (assembly GCA_017378975.1). Lineage (GTDB taxonomy): Bacteria > Bacillota > Clostridia > Oscillospirales > Oscillospiraceae > Faecousia. The sequence continues at coordinate 4,326 of JAFNXT010000285.1, read as the reverse complement.
CGCCAGCACGAAGTCCAGCATGGCTTCCTTTTCGATCACACCGGTATGGCGCTCTTCCTTGGTCCGCAGACCTGCCAGATTCTTCGGCACCGGCACACCGCTGACCGCGTTCAGCTGCTCCATCTGGTCGAAGCCGTCGCCGGCGGGGGTCTGGCCCAGCGCCGTCAGCACGGCCTGAGGGAACTTGTAGGGAGAGGCGGTGGACAGCACCACCATGGGGCGCTTGCTGCCGGTGGAGTTTACATAACGCTCGGCCGCCAGCCAGCCGGAGGCGGTGTGGGGATCGCAGACGTAGCCATGGTCCCGGAACACCCGACCCATGACCTCCTGCGCCTCGGCATCGCCGCAGTAGTCTGCCATGAACTGGGCCTGGATCTTCTCCAGAAGCTCTGCCGGCACGGTGTAGGAGCCCTTTTCGTTCAGGTCCTTCATGAGGCCTGCCACCAGCGCCGCGTCACCGCTGAGCAGATACAGCAGACGCTCCAGATTGGAGGACACCAGAATGTCCATGGAGGGGGAGTCGGTCTTGTACAGGGGACGCATCCGGTCATAAGTACCGGTACGGATGAAGTCGGTGAGCACGTTGTTGGCGTTGGAGGCGCAGATCAGCATGCCCACGGGCAGGCCCAGCTCCTTGGCAAGATAGCCTGCCAAAATGTCACCGAAGTTGCCGGTGGGGACAGAGAAGTCCACCAGATCGCCCAGCCGGATCTTGCCGGCATCCAGAAGATCCCGGTAAGCCTTGAAGTAATACATGATCTGGGGGGCCAGACGGCCGATGTTGATGGAGTTGGCAGAGGACAGCCGGTGCTTCATCTCCTTGTCGCGGCAGGCGGAGAAGATCATCTTCACGCCGGTCTGGGCATCGTCGAAGTTGCCCACCACGGCGCTGACGGTGACGTTCTTGCCTTCCTGGGTCACCATCTGGGCCCGCTGGACCTGAGAAACGCCGCCGTCGGGGTAGAACACGCAGATCTTGATGCCGTCCACATCACGGAAGCCTTCCAGCGCCGCCTTGCCGGTGTCGCCGGAGGTGGCGGTGAGGATCAGGATGTCTTCCTTCACGCCCTTGGCGGTCCGGGCGGCGGTGAGCAACTGGGGCAGCATGCACAGGGCCACGTCCTTGAAGGCGGAGGTGGGGCCGTGGAACAGCTCCAGCACGTGCATATCGCCCACGGGCACCGTGGGAGTCAGCTCCCCGGTGGCGAATTTGCCGGTGTAGGCCTTGCGGACCAGCTCCGGCATATCCGGGATCTCGGGCAGGAGCGCCGACAGGATGGCGGTGGACATGTCCATGGCGGAGCCCTTCAGGCAGGCCTGCCAGTCGAAGGCCGGCAGGGACTGGGGCACATACAGGCCACCGTCCGGGGCCAGACCCTCCAGCACGGCCTGCGCGCTGTCGGCCTTCAGGGATTCATCTCTCGTAGAATGGTAGATCACGATTTATCCTCCTAAACTCGGCCCCCTTGTGTGCTATTTTGCACAAAATAGGGCGGTCTTTCTGCTGATCTGTTGACTTTTCGTTGGTATTGCATTTTCAGCAGGTATATGATATACTGTTTCCGTCAAAAAAGCAAGTGTTTTCACGGCAAATGCAAATGTTCGTGCAGAACAGGGGATTTGATGTGTATACTATTATTAAAAGAGATAGCGGAGGAGAAGTTATGAAGATCGGTCTGCTTGGCTTCGGTGTCGTGGGCAGAGGTGTCTATGATATCACGGCCGATATGGAGGATATCCAGGTGGCGAAGGTGGTCTGTCTGGAGGATGTCCAGCTGCCCGACGCTGAGGTCACCAAGGATTTCCAGAGCGTTTTGAAGGACGAGACCATCGATACGGTGGTGGAGGCCATGGGAGGTCTGCATCCTGCCTATGAGTTCGTCCGTGCCGCCATCGAGGCCGGTAAGAACATCGTCACCTCCAACAAGGCGCTGGTGTGCAGCTTCTATGACGAGCTGCTGCCTCTGGCCATGGAGAAGGGCGTCCAGTTCCGTTGCACTGCCGCTGTGGGCGGTGGCATCGGCTGGCTGTCCGAGCTGGAGCGGTCCCGTCGGGTCCAGCCCATCAGCCGTGTGGGCGGCATCATGAACGGCACCTGCAACTACATCCTCGATTCCATGACCCGTCTGGGTCTGGGTTACGATGAGGCCCTGAAGCAGGCGCAGGCGCTGGGCTATGCCGAGGCCAAGCCTGCCACCGATGTGGAAGGCATCGATACCTGGCACAAGGTGATCCTGTCCTCCAACATCGCCTTCGGCGTGAGTCTGGATCCTGCCACTGTGCCGGTCACCGGCATCAGCAAGATCACCGCTGACGATGTGGCGGCCTTCACCGCCCATGGCTATACCTGCAAGCTGATCTCCACCGGCAAGCAGGCTGACGGCAAGTACTCCGCCTATGTCCAGCCCACGCTGGTGGGCGCGGGCCAGCCGGAGGCCGCCGTGCCCTCCAACTTCAACCTGATCACCCTCGACGGCATCTATTCCGGCCGTATGAGCTTCTTCGGTCAGGGTGCGGGCCGCTATCCCACCGCATACAATGTGGTGCAGGACTGCAAGGATCTTCTGGCCGGCAAGGGCTTCTACAGCCCCTACGGTCCCAAGGTGGCCGCCGTCAACGACAGTGAGCTGAGCTTCTACGTCCGTGGCGCTTCCGATGCGTGGCTCCAGGAGCGCACCGCCGAGAAGTGGGGCGATGCCGTGGTCACCAAGCCCGTCCCCGTGGACCAGATGCACGCCTGGCTGCGCAGCAACGAGGGCGCTTTCATCGCCGCCTTCGCCGAGAGCGCACTGTAAGAACTCATAGATACGAGATATGAGATACGGGATACGGGATGATCGCTCGTTCGGTGATATCTCGTATCTTATATCTCATATCTCGTATCTTCCGGAACACTTCAAATCAAAGAGAGGTTCTATACCATGTTGAAAGTTACGAAATTCGGCGGTTCTTCCATGGCCGATGCCGGCCAGTACCGGAAGATCCGTGATATCATCCAGTCTGACCGTGGCCGCCGGGTGGTGGTGGTCTCCGCCGCCGGTAAGCGGAACAAGGACGACCACAAGATCACCGACCTGCTGTACCTGTGTCACGCCCACACCCAGTACGGTGTGGACTGCGACCGGATCTTCGAGATGATCACCCAGCGCTACTGTGAGATCCGGGACGAACTGGATCTGAAGGTGGATCTGGAGAGCGAGTTCGTCGAGATCAAAAAGCGGCTGGATGCCAAGGCGATCAGTCAGGATGAGCTGGTGAGCCGTGGCGAGTACTTCTCCGCCAAGCTCATGGCCGCCTTCCTGGGCTTCCAGTTCGTGGACGCCGTGGACTGGATCAAGTTCAAGTTCGACGGCACCGTGGATCAGGACGTGAGCTACGCCGCGCTGAAGAAGAACCTGAAGGGCAAGGGCATCGTGATCCCCGGCTTCTACGGCCAGCTCCCCGACGGCACCATCAAGACCTTCACCCGTGGCGGCAGTGACATCACCGGCGCTCTGGCGGCGGCGGCTCTGGATGCCGACGTGTATGAGAACTGGACCGACGTTTCCGGCATCCTGATGGCGGATCCCCGGATCGTGGATGATCCCATGGTGATCCCTCAGGTGACCTATGACGAGCTCCGGGAGCTGAGCTACTCCGGCGCGCAGGTGCTCCACGAGGGCACCATCTTCCCCGTCCGGGAGAAGAACATCCCCCTGAACATCCGCAACACCAACGCCCCCAACGATCCCGGCACCATGATCCGGGAGCGGTTCAGCAGTGACACCGATCCCAACCGGTTCATCACCGGTATCACCGGCAAGAAGGATTTCACCATCCTGCACCTGTCCAAGCGTGGCATGAGCAACGAGGTGGGCGTCCTGCGGAAGATCCTCACCGTTCTGGAGCGGCACGGCGTGTCCGTGGATTACGCCCCCAACGGCATCGACAGCGTTTCCGTGGTCATGCCCTCTGCCGCCATCGCTCCCTGCCTGTACACCGTGCTGGGCGAGATCCAGCAGGAAGTGAAGCCCGATACGCTGGACGTCCACGACGAGATCGCCGTGGTGGCCGCCGTGGGTCGGAAGATGGCCTTCCGTCCCGGCATCTCCGGTAAGATCTTCGCCGCTCTGGGTCAGGCGGACATCAACATCCGTATGATCAATCAGGGCCCCGATGAGCTGAACATCATCTTCGGCGTGGATAACCGGGACTTCGCCACCGCCATCAAGGTGCTCTATAACAGCTTCGTAAAATAAAGACCACCGTAGCCGGTGCGCCACGAGGACCTTTTTCCGCAGACCCCATAGGATCTGCGGCGGCGGGGGCAAGCCCCCGCCCTACCGT
>JAFNXT010000284.1 GCA_017378975.1 Oscillospiraceae bacterium | reverse complement strand
GGCTGGATATGACGGAGTATATGGAGAAACAGTCGGTGTCCCGGCTGATCGGTGCCCCTCCGGGCTATGTGGGCTATGAGGAGGGCGGCAAGCTGACGGAGGCGGTGCGGCGCAGGCCCTACTGTCTGGTATTGCTGGACGAATTGGAGAAGGCCCACCGGGATGTGGCTGGGATCGCTCTGCAGATCATGGAGGAGGGAGTGCTGACGGACTCCACCGGGCGACGGGTCAGCTTCAAAAACACGATCGTGGTCATGACCTCCAACATCGGCGGCGAGATCCGGGGGGATGGGCTAGGTTTCCGTCCTGCGGGACGGGAGGGGGAGACGGACGCGGCTCTGCGGCAGGCTTTCTCGCCGGAGTTTCTGGGACGGCTGGATGATGTGATCTGCTTCCAGCCTCTGGGGGATGGGGCCATGGACGCGATCGCGTGGAAGTATCTGCGGCAGGTGCAAAAACGGCTGGAACGGATGGACATCCAATTGCAGTTGCCGGAGGAACTGGCCCATGAGCTCAGCCGCCGGTGCGGCAAAAAGGCCGGGGCACGACAGCTCCGGAAACTGGTGCAGGAAGAGGTGGAGGGACCGCTGGCGACTTTGCTTCTTGGGAAGGCGAAGCGGCCTGGGAGGATCCGGGGCGTGTATAAGGAGGGGGCGCTGGAGTTTCTTTGAATGCAGAATGCAGAATTGAGGTATCATCTCCGCGCTAAGAGCCTCGCTTCGCTCGGTCATGCTACGAAACGCGCCTGCGGGCGCAGCCCTTTGGGGATGATCAGGAATACGTCGTCCTGAGCGTAGGGCAGAGCCCGCAGTCGAAGGATCTGTGCGCTTCCAAGAGGTGCGTAGGTCCTTCGGCGCGTACGAATCGTATGATCGCCCCCGGCGATCATTGAGATCACAGATTCGCTGCGCTCTGCAGCATGCTTGCTCAGGACGACAGGGGTTTAAGCTCTCCCGGAGGGGGCTGCCTCTCCTGCTGCCGGAGGCTGCCCTCTCCCCTCCCTCCGGGGAGGGAGGGGAGAGGGCACACCCCTCAGTCGCCTGTGGCGACAGCTCCCCTCGAGGGGAGCCGGTTCTTCCGCCTCTTCGGGAGGGGGGATGATGTATCGGCATATTAGAACTTTCGTTCTAATATGCCGATATCGTCGTTTTCTGGGTGATTTTTCTGTAAAAATTTTGGTGAAAATGATTGATTTTTTTTGACACAGCAGTTATACTGTGGTTATGTGGAGCAAAAGGGAGATCCTGTGGAGTAAAATGGAGGAGGTGAGGCTCAAATGATCGGTAAGTATCCGGCGAAACTGGACGATAAGAACCGTCTGATCGTTCCGTCCAAGCTCCGTGGGGAGCTGGGGGAAGTGTTCTTCGTGACCTTGGGCCTCAACTGTGGCCGGAAGTGTCTGACGGTATATACCGCGCAGGACTGGGAAAAGCTTCAGGAGAACTTCGGTAACCTCTCCATCGCTCAGCGCAGCGGCGCCGCCAGTCTGATCTTCTCCAACGCCACCGAGTGTGCGCCGGACAAGCAGTCCCGGTTCATGCTGACCCAGTATCTGCTGGACTTCGCCGGGATCGACCGGGAGGTCGTGATCGTGGGTCGGGCCGGGCAGGCTGAGATCTGGGATGCCCAGAGCTATGCCGCCTATGAGCTGGAGAACCTGACGCCTGAGAAGCTGTTGGCGTCTTTGGAGGCGATCGGCTTATGAGTGAGTTCCATCATGTTTCCGTGCTTCTGGACGAGTGCATCGACGCACTGGCGATCCGTCCTGACGGCATCTATGTGGACGGTACCCTTGGGGGTGCCGGACATTCCTCCCAGATCGCCAAGCGGCTGACCACGGGTCGCCTGATCGGCATCGACCGGGATCCTGTGGCATTGAAGGCGGCAGGGGAGCGGTTGGCTCCCTATGGGGACCGGGTGACGCTGGTCCACTCTAATTTCTGTGACATCGCCAAGGTGCTGGAAGACCTGGGCATCGAGGGCGTGGATGGCATCCTGCTGGATCTGGGCGTGTCTTCGCCTCAGTTGGACGATGCCGGACGTGGATTCTCTTATATGGCCGACGCGCCGCTGGATATGCGGATGAACAGCGAGGATACGCTGGACGCGTATATGGTGGTGAACTCCTGGTCGCAGGAGGAGCTGAAGCGGATCTTTTTTGAATATGGTGAGGAGCGTTACGCCCCTCAGATCGCGGCGGCCATCTGCCGCAGACGGGCGGAGAAGCCCATCGAGACTACGCTGGAGCTGGTGGATGTGATCCGCAGCGCCATGCCCCCGGCGGCCCTCCGTGAGAAACAGCATCCTGCCAAGCGGACCTTCCAGGCGATCCGTATCGCCGTCAACGATGAGCTGGGCTCCGTGGAGCAGGTGATGCGTGATGCGATCCCCTGCCTCAATGAGGGCGGCAGGCTGGCGATCATCACCTTCCACTCTCTGGAGGACCGGATCGTGAAGAATGGCATGGTGGCGGCTTCCAAGGGCTGTACCTGTCCGCCCAGCTTCCCGGTGTGTGTTTGTGGCAAGAAGCCCAAGGTGAAGCTGGTCACCCGGAAGCCCATCGTTTCCGGCGACGAAGAGCTGGAGCGGAACCCCAGAGCCAGAAGCGCGAAGCTTCGTGTGTGCGAGAAACTATAACTGACGCAAGGATGTGACCCTGTATGGCACGAGATCCTGATATCTTATATATCAATCCCTATATCTCCGGCAGTGCCGCTCCCAAGCTGGCACCCCGGGTGGTCCCCGGACGGCCCGTGGCTGTCCCTCAGCCCAAGGCACGGCCCAAGGCCGGTGCCCGGAAGGTACGTTACGTCGATCCGATCGCGCTGTGCGCCACGGTGGTGGCGGCGGTGATGCTGGTGGTGATGGCCGTGGGTATGATCCGGTTGGGCACCGTCAACGCCGAGGCCAACCGGCTGGAGGAGCATGTGGCACAGCTTCGGGAAGAGAACACCCAGCTCCATTCCGAATACAAGGCGGGCTACGATCTGGCCCAGATCCGCGATCAGGCTCTGGATCTGGGGCTGGTGCCGGAGTCTCAGGTGGAGCATGTGACGATCAAGGTGGTGCCGCCTCAGGCGGTGCAGGAGCCCTCCGCGTGGGAGAGCTTTTGGACCTCTGTCGCTGAGATGTTTGCATGATCCCGTGACCGGGCAATAAGATTAGGTAGAACTGCAATGGGCAGTAAGGTAGACCCTTACTGCCCATTTCTATCCTGATCGAAAGGCCGGTGACATATGGGGAAGAAAGGTGATGGGAAGCGGACCTATCTGAGGGTCCGGGCGGATTCCGGACAGCGTGGCAGGATCATGGCACTGATGCTGGTGCTGGGGGTGGGGGTCTTCCTGCCCACGGCGGTACGGCTCTTCGGGCTCATGGTCAAAGACCATGAGTATTGGTCAGGGCTCGCCCTGCGGAACCAGACCCGGTCCACTACGGTCACCGCCCATCGGGGCGTGATCTGCGACCGGAACATGGAGGTGTTGGCCTGCTCCCGGACCGTGGAGAACGTGTATCTGGATCCCCACGAGCTGAGACAGTCCAAGGCGGACATCGCCCAGATCGCGGAAACGCTGGGGAAGCTTCTGGAGCTGGAGCCGGAATGGATCTTCAAGCAGGCGGAAGATATCTCCATGCGCTACAAAAAGGTGGCTTCCGCTGTGGATCAGGAGACGGCGGCGAAGATCCGGGCCTATATCAATGAGAACAAGATCGCAGGTATCCATCTGGAGCCGGATTCCAAGCGATATTATCCCAAAGGAAGTTTGGCGGCTCAGGTGATCGGGTTCACCAACGCTTCCAACGATGGCTCCGAGGGCGTGGAAGCGGCCTATGACAGCTTCCTTTCCGGCACTCCCGGCAAGGTGATCACCACCAAGGGGAACAATGAGATGGATATGCCCTTCTCCTATGAGGGGTATGCCGAGGCGGTGCCTGGCTGTGACGTGGTGCTGACGCTGGATGCCACGGTGCAGGCCTGTCTTGAGAACCAGATGCAGGCGGCGATCGACCGGTATGATGTGGAGAATGGGGCCTTCGGCCTGGTGATGGAGGCCAAGACCGGGGCGATCCTGGCCATGGCGACCTTGGGCAGTTATGACCCCAATGCCTATCTGGAGATCGCCGATCTTGTGGCGAAGGAACGGACGCAGGCTCTGGCCCAGTCCTATCTTTCCTTCCCGGAGGGGAGCGAAGGATATGAGAAGGGGCTGGCGGCCTACAAAGAGGCAGTCAACGGTGCCCGACTGAAGCAATGGCGCAACCGGGTGTTGTCGGACGGCTATGAGCCGGGGTCTACCTTCAAGGTGCTGACCATGGCGGCGGCGCTGGACAGCGGCTCGATCGGACTGGAGACGCCCTTCCACTGCGGTGGCGCGGAGCAGATCCCCGGGCGGTCCCAGCTCCTGCATTGCTGGAAGTCCGCAGGCCACGGGGCTCAGAAAACACCGCAGGCCCTGCAGAACTCCTGTAATCTGGCCTTCGCCCACATCGCTTTGAAGATGGGTGGCGAGACCTTCTATGAGTACATCCGGCGCTTCGGGATCCTGGAGAAGACCGGCATCGATCTGGCAGGGGAGAGCAAGGGCGTATTTTTCGATAAGTCTTTGGTGACCGATACGGATAAATGGGGCACGGCCTCCCTGACCTCCGGTTCCTTCGGTCAGACCTTCAAGATCACGCCCCTGCAACTGGTCCGGGCGATCGGTTCGGTGGTCAACGGCGGACATCTCATGGAGCCTTACATCGTTTCCGAGGTGATCGGACCCGATGGGCAGACGGTGCTTTTGCAGGAGCCCACGGAGGTCCGGCGGACCATCAGCGAAGAGACCTCCCAGATCATGCGCAGGCTCCTCCGGTCGGTGGTCACTGAGGGGACGGCGAAGAATGCGGCGGTGGCCGGGTTCTCCATCGGAGGGAAGACCGGGACATCTGAGAAGATCGACGTTTTCGATGATCAGGGCCAACGTGTGTTGGATAAGATCGTGTCATTTGTGGGTATTGCGCCGATGGAAGATCCGGAGTATATTGTATTGGTAGCATTGGATACCCCCTCCCGGGAGACCGGGATCTATATATCCGGCGGCGTCATGGCGGCTCCCACGGTGGGGGCGGTGATGGCCGATATCCTGCCCTATCTGGGCGTGGAGCGGAAAGATATCGAGCCTGCGTCTTGACAGGCCTTACGAAGGAGCGTTAATATGGAACTCAGAGAGATCCTACGGGATATCCCCGTTTTGGAGACCAACGCCGATCTTGATATGCGGATCGGGGCTGTGGCCTATGATTCCCGGAAGGTGACCCCCGGCAGTCTGTTCGTGGCGGTCTCCGGTTTCACCTCCGATGGCAACAGATTCATCCCTATGGCCATGGAGAAAGGCGCGGCGGTGGTGGTCACCGCTAAGCGTCCGGAGCCGGGTGTGCCCTACGTTCTGGTGGAGGATGACCGGCTGGCGCTGGCCATGATCGGCTGTAACTGGTACGGAAGGCCTGCGGACGCGCTGGAGGTGATCGGTGTCACCGGTACCAACGGCAAGACTTCGGTGACGCTTCTTCTCAAGCAGGTGCTGGAGCAGGTCCAAAACTGCAAGGCGGGGCTCATCGGCACCATGGAGAACCGGATCGGTGATGAGGTGCTCCCCACGGAGCGGACCACTCCGGAGAGCTTCGAGCTTCAGGGGCTCTTTGCCCGGATGCGGGATGCCGGTTGCCGGTACGCGGTGATGGAGGTCTCTTCTCACGCGATCGCTTTGGACAGAGTGGGCGGTGTCCGGTTCCGGGTGGGAGCCTTCACTAATCTGACGGAGGATCATCTGGATTTCCACAAGACCATGGAGGCTTACTGCGACACCAAGGCGGAACTGTTTGCCCGGTGCGACCGGGCGGTGCTGAACCGGGACGAT